>CAMDSU010000043.1 GCA_945907335.1 Bordetella parapertussis
CAGATAGGGCGCCAAACCGGTGCCAGTGCCCAGCAAGTACAGGTTTTTGCCGGGCAGCAAATAATCGATCAGTAAAGTGCCGGTGGGTTTGCGCCCGACGATGATTTTGTCGCCGACTTGAATGTGCTGCAAACGCGAAGTAAGCGGACCGTCTTGCACCTTGATGCTGAGGAATTCCAAATGTTCTTCGTAATTCGGACTGACGATGCTGTAGGCACGCAGCAAAGGTTTGCCATCGACTTTCAAACCAATCATGGTGAAATGGCCGTTTGAAAATCTGAGGGCCATGTCTCGGGTGGTGGTAAAACTGAACAGTCGGTCTGTCCAATGGTGGACGGTCAGGACGGTTTCTTCTAGAAAAGCACTCATGGACGCGATCGTTGAAATAGTAAACCACTGATTTTAGGGGACGCATCGCCAGCACCCGTTTCTAGCTGTCGCAGGCACGATTGACGAAGCTTCCCGCATGAAAGACATCAAACCGAATGAAAAAACAATTCAATACTTTCAAAGAAATGCAAGCTTGTGTGGGCCAAGATGTGGCGGTCAGCGATTGGTGCTTGGTGACGCAAGCGCAAATCAAGCAATTTGCCGATGCCACCCATGACCACCAGTGGATTCACCTTGACGAAGAAAAAGCCGCAAGCGGGCCGTTTGGAACCACCATCGCCCATGGGTTTTTGACGCTTTCTTTGCTGCCCCATTTTTTTGAATCTGCTTTTTCGATGGCGCAAACCCGTATGGGCGTGAACTATGGTTTAAACAAAGTCAGGTTTACTGCACCGGTGCCGGTCAACAGCCGCTTGCGGGGGCATTTGCATTTGCTGGCCTGTGAAGACATTGAGCCCACAGGCATACAAATGACTTGGCGCGTGAGTGTCGAGCGCGAAGGCAGCGACAAGCCAGTGTGTGTTGCGGAGTCGTTGGTCAGGCATTACGCCTGAGAGCCAAATCCTTGCTGGCGCCAGGCTTCATACACCACCACTGCCACGGCGTTGGATAAATTCAGGCTGCGCTGCCCGGGCAACATGGGCAGCTTGATCAACCGTTGTGCGCCAAATGTATCTCGCATGGCGGCCGGCAAACCGCTGGTTTCTGAACCAAAAATCAACCAATCATTGGCGGCAAATTGGCAGTCATGTACCCGTCGCTTGCCGTGGGTGCTGAGTGCAAAACAGCGCTGCGGCTCAGGCTGCTCGCTTGTTAAAAATTGTTCCCAATCAAGGTGGCGTTTGACACTGGCGTACTCGTGGTAGTCCAAGCCAGCGCGGCGCATTTGCTTGTCTTCCATGGAAAAGCCCAAAGGTTCAATCAAATGCAGTTTGCACCCGGTGTTGGCTGCCAAACGAATCACATTACCCGTGTTGGGTGGAATTTCAGGTTGGTACAAAACGATGTTGAACATGGTCAGTGCGGGATCAGTCGGTTACTGAGAGTGGCCCTGATTGTGCTCTGGCCAGCGTCACACAACTGACCTTTGCCGCACCGGCTTGCAACAATGCCAGTGCACAGGCTTGCAAAGTGTTGCCAGTGGTCATGACATCGTCCACCAGCACCAGATGTTTCCCATTCAAGGCGCGGACATGTTGGGGATGAACCGCAAAAGCATGTATCAAATTGGCTTGCCTCATATCTCGGCTCAATCCGGCTTGTGCTGCTGTGTCTCGCACACGCAGTAAACCTTGGGCCATACACCGTTGGGGTGATAAGCGTTGCGCCAACAACAGCGATTGGTTAAAGCCTCGAAGCCTCAACCGTTCATCAGACAAAGGCACGGGGATCAGATGGTCGCTTTGCAACACCAATTCCCGCAGATAACCATTTGCCAGCATGAGCTTGGCAAAAAACCGGGCCAATTCTGGTTGTTCGTGAAACTTATACCCAATGATGAGACTTCGCCACGGGTCGACATAATTGACTGCGCTAGCGCTTGCCTGCCAAGCAGGCGGTGAGGATAAACAGGCGGCGCAAACCAATTGCGAGCTTTCAAGGGCGCATACCAAGCAGGCTTTATGGCTTGATAGGTGACGCAATTCACACTCGTGGCATAGGGTGTCATGACACCATTGCGAACACACATGGCATTGTGTGGGCCATAAAGCCCCTTGTTTTTGAGGCAAGTGCATCAAACGATGAAGCCAAGTTGGGTATGCTTTGCGGTTGAATGCCATGTCCCAACTTTAAAAACAATAGATTTAAATGTCTGTGAGCGATTCACCCGAAAAAAGTCAGGGGTTGCCCGCCATGGATGCCCGCGCTGCTACGCTTGTAGCGCGCAAAATCAGTCGCAGTGGTGTGCCGTGGCTTCATGACGAAGTGGCGCGGCGCATGTCAGCGCGTCTGCCATTGATTCGGCATACCACCCGACACTGGGTCAATTGGGCGCCACGGTTGGGCGGCCGTGCGGCACAGAGCTTGATTCCTCCCTTATTTGCAAATGCGCGGCAAACTGTTTTGCAAACAGACCCCATGGATTTGCAATGGGCTGTGCAAACACTCTCGCCAAGATGGTGGCAACGCTTATTCACCGCCAAAGTGGATTATTCGACTGATATTTTTCAAGCGGCGGATTTGGTCTGGTGCAATATGCAGCTTCACATGTCTCCAGCGCCATTGGCATTGATGCAGTCTTGGAGCCAGGCGCTTAATCAGCAAGGCCATGTGATGTTTTCTTGTCTTGGCCCAGACAGTTTGCGTGAATTGCGTGGATTATTTGAAGAGCAGGATTGGCCGCCTGCGCACCAAGCTTTCACGGACATGCACGACTGGGGAGACATGTTGCTGCAGGCAGGGTTTGCCCAACCCATCATGGACATGGAGCACATCACATTGACCTATGCCAGCGCTGAGGATTTGTTGCGCGAATTACGCACCTTGGGGCGCAATTTGCACCCTTACCGGTTTGCAGGCTTGCGCGGCCGCGCTTGGCACGACCAGTTATTGCGTGGCTTGCAAGCAAAACTGTCTTCACCTGCGCATCAAGGAAGATTGGCTGTGACGTTTGAAGTCGTTTATGGCCATGCATTCAAAGCTTCAGCGGCTGCTAAACGGGACACCCCGACCATGGTCAGTTTGGAGGACATGAAAAAAATGCTGTCCGGTGGCGGAAAAACCCTTTGAAAACCGTGCCTCCCAATCCCTTGGCGCGAAAGGCCTTTTGGGGTCAGCGGTCAGCAAGCTTGGTGTCAGGCGCAAGGCAAAGTTCCATTGCTACAATCTTCAGGTTAATTGCATGAATTTTCCCAGCCGAATTTTAAAAACATGATGAACCACATTCTCAAAAAACTCGAAACAGTTCTTTTAACTTTGGCGGTGTTCGGCGCCAATGCCGCATGGGCTGTCAATGATCTTCCAGGCGGTCCGGCCGTGAGGCAATTGAACTTGCACCCGCCTGTCACCAAAATCGCCGAAGAGCAAGTGTGGTTGCACTGGTTTATGTTGATCATTTGTACAGTGATCTTTTTGGCGGTGTTCGGTGTCATGTTTTATTCCATATGGAAACATCGCAAATCTGTAGGTCATAAGTCAGCAAATTTCCATGAATCTGTCAAGGTTGAAATTGCATGGACGGTGGTTCCCTTCATCATCGTGATTTTGATGGCGCTGCCCGCCACCAAGGCGGTGGTTGCCAGCAAAGACACTTCCAATGCTGAATTGACCATCAAGGTCACAGGTTACCAGTGGAAATGGGGATACGACTACATCAAGGGTGAGGGTGAAGGCATCGGCTTTATTTCTACTTTGGACAATGCGCAACGTGAAATGTCCAACTCCGGCAAGCCCGAACCCACCGATGATTATTTGTTGAAAGTTGACAACCCATTGGTGGTTCCCGTGGGTAAAAAAATTCGCATCATCACCACATCGAATGACGTGATCCATTCCTTTGCGGTGAATTCTTTTGGTATCAAGCAAGATGCCATTCCCGGGTTTGTCCGTGACACATGGTTCCGTGCAGAACAAACCGGCGATTTTCGTGGTCAATGCCAAGAACTTTGTGGCAAAGAACATGCGTATATGCCTATTCATGTCAAAGTTGTCAGTGCTGATGAGTACACCGCATGGGTGGCAGCAGAGACCAAAAAAATGGCTGCCAAACAGGACGATCCCAGCAAAGTATGGACTTTGGCTGAGCTCACACAAAAAGGCGAAAAGGTCTACGCCGCCAATTGCATCTCTTGCCACCAGTCCTCTGGCAAAGCCATGGGCACGATCAAAGCGCTGGACGGTGCGGTTGTCGTTTTAGACGCCGATGCCAGCAAGCAAATCAATGTATTGCTCAATGGCCAAAACAATGCCATGCCAGCTTGGAAACAGCTCAGTGACACAGAGATTGCTGCGGTGATCAGCTTTACCAAAAACAATTGGTCGAACAAAACCGGTCAACTCGTCCAGCCTGCCGATGTCCGTGCAGCCCGTCAATAAAACACACTGAAATCTAAGGAATCTTTATGAGCGCAGTTCTTGATCCCCACGGCCACGGTGCAGCAGACCACGGACATGACCACCACCACGGTGCCCCACACGGTTGGAAACGCTGGGTATATGCGACCAACCACAAAGACATTGGCACCCTGTATTTATTGTTCGCATTCTCCATGTTGATCATCGGTGGCGTGCTGGCTTTGCTGATTCGTGCAGAGTTGTTCCAGCCGGGTTTGCAATTTGTCAATCCCGAGTTGTTCAACCAATTCACCACCATGCACGGTTTGATCATGGTGTTTGGCGCCATCATGCCGGCATTTGTTGGCTTCGCAAACTGGATGATTCCTCTGCAAATCGGCGCGTCTGATATGGCATTTGCGCGAATGAACAACTTCAGCTTCTGGTTGATGATTCCCGCTGCAGTCATGCTTGCGGGCTCTTTTTTCATGGCTGGCGGAGCGCCTGCTGCTGGGTGGACGCTTTATGCACCGTTGACGTTGCAAATGGGCCCGTCCATGGATGCCGCCATTTTTGCGCTGCATTTATTGGGTGCTAGCTCCATCATGGGCTCCATCAACATCATCGTCACCATTTTGAACATGCGCGCTCCCGGCATGACGCTGATGAAAATGCCTATGTTCGTGTGGACTTGGTTGATCACTGCTTATTTGCTGATTGCGGTCATGCCTGTGCTGGCTGGCGCCATCACCATGACGCTAACGGATCGCCATTTCGGCACCACGTTCTTTAATCCCGCTGGCGGTGGTGACCCCGTCATGTACCAGCATATTTTCTGGTTCTTTGGCCACCCTGAGGTGTACATCATGATTTTGCCGGCCTTCGGCATCATCAGCCAGATCGTCCCAGCTTTTTCACGCAAGCAATTGTTTGGCTACGCCTCCATGGTGTACGCCACTTCTTCCATTGCGATTTTGTCTTTCATCGTGTGGGCGCACCACATGTACACCACCGGCATGCCAGTCACTGGTCAGTTGTTCTTCATGTATGCAACTATGTTGATTTCTGTGCCGACCGGCGTGAAAGTGTTCAACTGGATCGCCACCATGTGGAAGGGGTCCATGACCTTTGAAACCCCTATGCTGTTTGCTGTGGGCTTCATCTTCGTGTTCACCATGGGCGGTTTCACAGGTCTCATTTTGTCCATGGCACCGATCGACTTGCAATTGCAAGACGGCTATTACGTGGTGGCTCACTTCCACTATGTGTTGGTGGCGGGTTCTTTGTTCACCATGTTCGCTGGCTATTACTACTGGGCACCGAAGTGGACAGGCGTGATGTACAACGAAACACGCGGAAAAATCCATTTCTGGTGGACCCTGATTTCTTTCAACGTCACCTTCTTCCCGATGCACTTCTTGGGTCTGGCCGGCATGCCGCGTCGTTACGCTGACTACCCCATGCAGTTTGCTGATTTCAACGCCTTGGCTTCAGTCGGTGCTTTTGCTTTCGGTATTGCACAGGTCTACTTCTTCTTTTTCGTCGTATTGCCCACCATGCGCGGCAAAGGTGAGCCAGCACCCCAGCGTCCTTGGGAAGCTGCCGAAGGTCTGGAGTGGGAAGTGCCATCACCCGCACCTTTCCACACCTTTGAAACACCGCCTAAGCTCAACAAGGATGCAAACCGCATCATTGCCTGATCAACAAACATGACGACACCAGAGCAAAGAAAAAATAATCTGCGTTTGGGGCTGGTACTGGCCTCAACCGCGTTGGTGTTTTTTCTGGGAATTCTCGCCAAAATACTTTTTATCAATCCCTTATGAAAATGACCCTGGGTCTGCAAACTGACAACCTGCGCATGCTTCGAAAGCTGGCTGTGGTGGCTGTTTTGATGTTTGGTTTTGGCTATGCTTTGATACCTATTTACAGAGCCATTTGTGAATTGACGGGCATCAATATTTTGGCGCTGGGAGAAAGGGAGATGCCCGGTTCAGGCAATGCCCGTCTAGCCGCCGCTCCCTCCAATTCGCAGATAGACACCACCAGAACCATCACGGTTGAATTTGATGCAAATTCCCGTGGTCCTTGGCATTTCAAGCCCATGCAAAATTCTGTACAAGTGCACCCAGGCGAATTGACCACGGTGATGTATGAGTTTCAAAACGTTCAAAACCGTACCATGTCAGCACAGGCTATACCAAGCTATGCACCCCGCGAAGCTGCTGCACATTTCAATAAATTAGAGTGTTTTTGTTTCAATCAGTACACCTTGGCGCCGGGCGAGAAAAAAGAATGGCCTGTGGCTTTCGTGGTGGACCCTAAGCTGGCCAAAGGTGTGAACACCATCACCTTGTCTTACACATTTTTTGAAGTCGGAAGTAAAACACCCGCCGCGCCTGCAAGCACTGTATCGAGTGTCAAATTGAAGGAAGACGGTGTATGAATTCGGACCAAATTGACGCAGTCGCCCCAGTAACTGCCAGACGTCCTTTTTGGCGTTCCATTGTGGCTGTGTCATGGTCGTTCATTGGTATCCGTAAAAACAGTGAATTTCAAGAGGATTTGTCACACATCACACCTTTGCATATCTTGGGTGTTGGATTGGTGGCGGGTTTGTTATTTGTTGCTGGATTGATAGTTCTTGTCAATCTGGTGGTTGCGAAATAAAGGAGTCGAGATGAGCAGCACAACACCTGGCGCTACGCCCTATTACTATGTACCTGAGCCTTCGCGCCACCCGGCCATGGCTGCATTTGGTTTATTTTTTGTCATATTGGGAGCGAGCCAATGGATCAATGATGTCAGCTGGGGCAAGTACTCCTTGTTCGCTGGTTTGGCTATCTGGTTGTTTGTGCTGTTTCAGTGGTTCAGTGAGGCTGTTCATGAAAGCCAATCGGGTAAGTACGGACGCAAGATTGACCTGTCATTCCGTTGGAGCATGAGCTGGTTTATTTTTTCCGAAGTCATGTTTTTTGGTGCATTCTTCTCGGCCTTGTGGTGGGCGAGGGCGCACTCACTGCCCACGCTCGGTGACAGCGAAAACGCACTGTTGTGGCCAGGATTCAAGGCGGTGTGGCCAAGTGTCATGGCGGGTGTTACTGCATCACCTGCAGGCATCATTGAACCGTTCCAAACCATGACACCTTTTTGGTTGCCCACCATCAACACGGCCTTGTTGCTGACGTCTGGTGTGACATTGACTATTGCTCACCATGCACTGCTGAAAAATGACCGCTCCAAAACCATCCAATTCATGTGGTTGACAGTTGCATTGGGTGTGGTTTTTTTGGTGGTGCAGGGCTATGAATATTTCCATGCTTACCAAGACCTGAATCTAAAGATGACTTCCGGTGTGTATGGGTCTACTTTTTACATGCTGACCGGGTTCCATGGTTTTCACGTGTTTGTGGGCATGTTGATGTTGTTGTTCGTGACCTTGCGTTTACAAAAGGGCCATTTTTCTGCTGACAGCCATTTTGGATTTGAAGGTGCCGCTTGGTATTGGCACTTTGTGGATGTGGTTTGGCTGGGTTTGTATGTCTTGGTCTATTGGCTGTAAGTGTTTCGCCATTCTCAGCAAAAAGGCCGCACCAGCGGCCTTTTTCATGTCATTCTTCGACGGCATCAACGCCGCCAGCGTATTGAAAGTTCAGTCGGTTTAAACCGCGGTCAATGGGATACCGGTGGGCCTGATCCAGCCCATTTTCCAAGAGATCAAAATGCATAAGAACAGCACCACAGATATGCCCACACGAAAAGCCAGAGCCCGCATCATTCGACTGGATTTGGGTGCATCTTCGGTGTCTCCACGCAACATGAATAACAATGCAGCAGACAAAGCTGCCAATATGCCTAGGAATGCGATTGCTATGAATATGTTCATGTACCAGATTATCCTGTGAAACTCCCCGAGTCAATCATCCCCATGGACAAAGGGCGTTCATTGATAGTGATCTTGGCTGCTATTGCAGGCGTCGCCGTGACCCTGCGTCTTGGTTGGTGGCAGTTGTCTCGGGCTGAAGAAAAAATCCATTATCAAAATCAGTTAGAGGCGCAATTGCAGTTGTCGCCATTGGACACAGCCAGTTTGCTCAAAAGCCCTGAGCAGTGGACGCTTGCGCACAGAAGAGTCGAACTCTTTGGCAAATGGCTTCCAGAGAAAACTGTGTATTTGGACAACCGCAGCTACAAAGGACAGCCAGGGTTTTGGGTCATGACGCCGCTGGCATGGTCGCCAGGGCAAGTGGTCTGGGTTCAGCGTGGATGGGTGGCCAGAGACCCAATAGACGCCACCAAGGCTGCACCGGTTCACACGCCAACCCAACCTGTTCGCCTAGAAGGACGTATCTCGCCCGGTTTGTCGCAGATGACGGAATTGAAAGCGTCTGTGGCTTTGCCTCCGCAGGTTGGACAATTGCTGATACGTTCCAATCTGGACATGCAAAGCATGCAAGCCATGGTGCCGGAGAAGGTGAGTGCAGTCGTGGTGCAAACTGGCGCGGATTCAGACGGCTTATCCCGGGATTGGCCTGTCATATCCAAGACGGCAGACAAGAACAAGGCCTACGCATTTCAATGGTTTGCATTAAGTGGTTTGATTGCTTTTCTTTATATTTGGTTTCAATGGATAGGGCCGTTGCGTCATGCAAAAAAACAAAGTTGAAGACTCCTCATCGCAAGCGCTTGGCTTGACCATTTACGACTTGCCCGATCCCCTTGCCGTGGTGCAAGAGGATGCAAAACGCACATGGGGTGGCCGCTGGCGAATGATTTTGGTGTTGTTGGTCTGCGCCGCGCCAGTCATTGCCTCGTACTTGACCTTTTACGTGATACGTCCCCAAACCTTAAGTCACTTTGGCGAATTGATTCAACCTGTGCAAGCCATTCCCGACATCACAGGGCAGTCGCTCGATGGCAAGCCGGTGAAATTGACTGATTTAAAAGGACAGTGGTTGATCATCAGCGTCTCATCAGCCGCATGTGATGCCTTGTGCCAAAGCAATTTGTTGTTGCAAAGACAAATTCGTGCAACCCTTGGCCGCGAGGCCGATCGCACAGAATGGGTCTGGTTGGTGAACGACAACGCTGAAGTTTCACCTTTGTTGCAGGCCGGAATGACCGATGCCGTGGTGTTGCGCGTCCCCGCTGATCAATTGGGACAATGGTTGACGCCACAAACCGGGCATTTGCAGAATGAACATTTGTACTTGGTCGACCCTCACGGCAATTGGATGATGCGATTCCCTCCGCGTTTGCAAATGGATCAAGCATCTGACCTCAAGCGTGACTGGAGCCGCTTGTTGCGCGCTTCGGTATCTTGGGACAAGGCGGGGCGTTGATTCCTATGAACGAAGTTGCTCTTTTTAACATCGCTCCCTTATTGCAATTGCTATTGCTGGCTTTGCTATTGGCCGTGGCCCCTTTGACATGGGTTTGGCTAAAGAACCGCCAGTCTCAAATGGTATTGCGGGTAAGGCACCTGACCTTGGTCGTCTTGTTTCTTACTTTCGATCTGGTGTTGTTCGGCGCATTCACTCGCTTGTCCGATTCAGGTCTGGGTTGCCCGGACTGGCCCGGGTGTTACGGACATGCCAGTCCCATTGGGGCCAGTGCACATATTGCGGAGGCGCAATCGGCCATGCCCACCGGGCCGGTAACTTTTCAAAAAGCGTGGATCGAGATGATTCATCGCTATCTGGCGATGTTGGTCGGTGTGTTGATATTGACGTTGGCCGTATTCTCATGGCGTACCGACCGCAGTTTGTGGGGATGGCCTTCGCTGTCCCTGCTGTGGGTATGTGTGCAAGGTGGATTCGGCGCGCTCACCGTCACGATGAAGTTATTTCCCTTTTTCGTCACCTTGCATTTGTTGGGCGGCATGATGTTGTTGGTGTTTCTCACCATACAGCTTGTCAAGCAACGCCATACGTTTGAAAAAACTTCATCAATACCGCTGCCTGTCTGGGCCTATGTCATCACGGCATTGACTTGGATCAGCGTGTTCATACAAACCGGTTTAGGTGCTTGGGTCAGCAGTAATTACGCCGTGTTGGCATGCGACACTTATCCCATGTGTCAGAACAGTTGGTGGCCAGACATGAATCTAGCCAAGGCGTTTGAACTGTGGCGTCCATTGGGGCAAGATGCCGCGGGCCAAGCCTTGCCATTTCAGGCGTTGACTGCCATACACATGGTGCACCGTTGGCATGCCGTGATTCCTTCGCTCTTGATCCTGCTGGTAGCCAGGGCTTGGATGAATAACGGACTTCGCACGCAAGGCTGGTTGCTGATTGCTTTGTTGTTGTCACAGTTCTTGACAGGAATTTCTAATGCAGTGTTGGGATGGCCCATGTTGGCGGCTTTGATGCATACCGGTTCAGCGGCAGCTTTGCTGGTATTGTTGACTTGGACTTTGGCAACCACTCAGCCGCGAAAAGCTGATCGCATCGCCGCTACATTTGACCGAAACATGTTATGAAATCGCTATCCCTCTACATGCCGCTACGCTGGCAGCAATTCAATGCGTTGACAAAACCCAGGGTCATTCAGTTGATTGTGTTTTGTGCGCTGATCGGTATGGTGCTGTCTGTTCCTGGCGTTCCCGGCTTGGCGCAGGTAAAGCTCGCTGCCATTGCATGTTTTGGTATCTGGCTGGTTTCGGGTGCAGCAGCTGCCTTCAATTGCATTGTTGAACAAGCCATTGACGCGCGAATGAAAAGAACGGCTTGGCGGCCCACAGCAAAAGGCGAATTAACCGATCGGGATACCTTGTTGTTTTCTGCAGTGCTGTGCGCACTGGGCTCGCTGA
The DNA here is from genome assembly GCA_945907335.1 of Bordetella parapertussis. Taxonomy (GTDB): domain Bacteria; phylum Pseudomonadota; class Gammaproteobacteria; order Burkholderiales; family Burkholderiaceae_C; genus Limnohabitans. Next base: position 11,195 of record CAMDSU010000043.1, read on the forward strand.
TTTTGTATGTCTGGGTGAATCCGCTCACCATGTGGTTAACCTTTGCCACATTTGTCGGCTATGCCGTTATCTATACCGTGATACTCAAGCCGCTAACGCCACAAAACATTGTCATAGGCGGTGCCTCTGGGGCCATGCCTCCCGTTTTGGGTTGGGCTGCCATGACGGGTGAAGTCGGACCTGAGGCGTTGATTTTGTTCCTCATTATTTTTTTATGGACCCCGCCGCATTTTTGGGCGCTGGCGCTTTACAGGGTAGAGGACTACCGAAAGTCTGGCTTGCCAATGCTGCCGGTCACGCATGGCAATGAATTCACGCGTTTGCAAA
>CAMDSU010000044.1 GCA_945907335.1 Bordetella parapertussis
TTCAGCCAAGCGGCGTATACCTTCATTGCCGCCGGGTGGACATTGGTTGATAGCCGCTTCACTGCTGGCGATGGCATCTGCATAGGCCGCGCAATCCGGGTAGCCGCAACGCGTGCATTGCGTCTGCGGCAATACCGCCAATAGTCGCGCAGCCAGAGACACAGGAATTAAGCGGCAGCCCTGCGACGGCTACTGGCCAGCTTGGCTGTGGCCTTGCCAACAGTTTTGGCAACCGCAATCTTTTTGGTAGATGTTTTTTTAGCTACACGGTGATGTGCCTTGATAAATGACATCACCTCAGGATAGACCATGTCACGCCAACGTCGTCCACTGAAGATGCCGTAGTGACCGGCGCCTTTGACTTCGTAATGTTGTTTGTCGGCGGCGGGAATGCCTGAACACAGCTTCAGCGCCGCTTTGGTCTGGCCAGAGCCGGAGATATCGTCGAGTTCACCTTCGACGGTTAACAGGCCGCAACCGGTGATGTCTTGCGGGCGCACGCGTTCGATCTTGCCATCTTCAGAGCGCACATCCCATGTGCCACGCACCAGTTTGAAATCTTGAAACACAGTGGCAATGGTTTCCAAGTAATAGTCGGCGTCCATGTCGAGCACTGCGTTGTACTCGTCATAAAACTGCCGGTGTTGCTCAGCGCTGGCGTCATCGCCTTTGATCAAGTCTTTGAAATAGTCGTAATGGCTGTTCATGTGCCGATCCGGGTTCATGGCCACAAAACCGGTGTGTTGTAGAAAGCCGGGGTAGACGCGGCGGCCGGCGCCGGGGAAATTGGCCGGTACACGGTAAATCACGTTGTGTTCAAACCAGTCGTAGCTTTTGTTCATGGCCAAGTTGTTCACCGCAGTAGGCGATTTGGTGGCGTCTATGGGGCCACCCATCATGGTCATGCTGAGGGGCAACGTTTCACCTCGGCTGGACATCAAAGACACAGCGGCCAACACAGGCACGGTGGGCTGGCAGACGCTGATGACGTGGCAATGGCCTTGCGTGTTTTGAATATGGCGAATGAATGATTGCACATAGTTGATGTAATCATCCAGGTGAAATTCACCTTCGCTCATAGGCACTAAACGTGCATTTTTCCAGTCGGTGATGTATACCTTGTGGTCTTTGAGCAATTGCTTGACTGTGTCACGCAACAGCGTGGCGTAATGCCCAGACAAAGGAGCCACCACTAACACCGCAGGCATATCCTGCAGACTGTGCAATGTGTCTGCGTTGTCGCTGAAGCATTTGAAGCGCAGCAAATCACAAAATGGCTTGCTGATTTCAATGTGTTCTTGCACCGCCACATCAGAGCCTTTGATGTGCACAGAGTGAATGCCAAATGAGGGCTTGACATAGTCTTTGCCGAGTCGGTACATCAGGTCATAAGACGCTGAAATACGCTGAACCACAGGGAGTTGTGAAAGGGGTGAAACCGGGTTGGCCAGCATCTTGGACGATGCAAGCGCAAATTCCGCGAAAGGTTCCATCAGTGCCCGTTGGGCTTCATAGAATTGGTAAAGCATGGCTGACACCTCACTATGTGTTTGTTGCAGTGCAATATAACAGCACAAGACCATGCTTGCCTGACAGGGCCCTGCGATTTGTCAGTGGTTTGTTTGTCTCTGGTATCAAAATGGGGATTCACACTGGAGATTTTTTTGAACCCACCTACTTTTTTGAAAACCAGTCCATTTCTGGCGGAAAAACCGCTGCCGGTGATGTTTTTGGGCCATGGCAGCCCTATGAATGCGATTGAGGACAATGAATTTCACCAAGCATGGGTGGAAATGGGTGCGCAGTTTGGTGCTGACAAACGTTGGCCATTGCCACGCTTGGTGCTGTGTGTGTCTGCGCATTGGTTGACCCGTGGTTGGCAAATCACCGCCAATCTTCATCCCCCAACCATTCATGATTTCGGCGGTTTCCCCAAGGCCTTGTTTGAGCAGCAATATCCTGCCCCTGGGCACCCACAGGCAGCCCGTGAAATCGCCGATTTGCTCGGCCAAGGGGATAACCCCATAGCGGTGTCGCTCAGCACAGAATGGGGCTTGGACCACGGTTGTTGGTCGGTGCTCAAACCCATGTTTGCCCAAGCCAATATTCCTGTGCTTCAGCTAAGCATGGATGACACCCGACCTGCTAAAGATCATTTTGCTGTCGGTCAGCAATTTCGCACTTTGCGTCAGCAGGGGGTGTTGATCGTGGCCAGCGGAAACACGGTGCACAACTTGGGGGCTTTGCAAATGCAGATGGGTTCCCAAGAGGCTGTGGATTGGGCGAGAAGTTTTGATGCCTGGGTCGCAGACCGCATCACTGCCCATGCGTTGCAGGACTTGATCGACTATCAAGAGCGCGGCCAAGAGGCCCGGTTGGCGCATCCCAGCGCAGAACATTTTTTGCCCTTGCTCTATGCCGCCGGTGCGGCCATCGCTGAAGACAAAGTCAATTACTTCAACACGGGTTTTCAGTTGGGTTCAATCGCGATGCGATCAGTGCTATGGGACAGCGCCTGAAGCCCAAACACACAACAACTTGATTTTCCACCACAGGTATGCGGCCGGTTATCGATTTTTATTTACTTACAACCCAGTTGTTTGGCGAGATCGAGCAAATCCTTGGCAGAGTAATCCACTGGTGTAGAAGACACAGATTCACCCAGACCCGGGCCGTGTTCGTCCGGCCTGGCGATGAATGCGGTTTTCAAACCCGCGCGGGCTGCGGCTTTCAAATCGTCTGAATGCGCTGCCACCATCATGGTTTCTTCAGGCAAAAAACCCAAGGCTGTTGCAGACGCTTGGTAGACGATGGCCTGCGGTTTGTAGTCGCGCGCAATTTCAGCGCCGGTGATCGCGTCCCAGTGCCAGTGGTTGTGTCTGGCCAAATTGACCATCAAAGCGATGTGTCCGTTAGAGCAGGGGGCCAAAATGCACGTTTGGCGCAAAAGTGACAAGCCTTGTTTTACCTCTGCCCATTGGTCTAAATGGTGCCAGCAATGGTTGAGTGTTTCTCTTGTAGAAACATCAACATGTTGCCAGCCAAGTTGGGTCAGAACCGTGTCCAAGTTGTCGCGGTGCAGTTCGTCCAGTTTGCAAAAACCGCGTTGACCGCTGCGTATTTTTTCCATGGCGGGTTGGTACTGCGCACGCCATGCGTCTGCAAACGCACCCCAGTCGGTGTTTAAGCCCAAAGGGGAAAGCAGTGTTTTTGCGTCTTGTGCAATGCTGCTTCGCCAGTCGACCAAGGTGCCGAACACATCAAAAATCAATGCACGAATTGTCATGGCTGAGTTATTTCAAAACGGCTGCGATTGCCTTGCACACATGTCCGATGTTTTGGTTATTCAGGGCGGCCACACACATGCGACCTGTGTCGGTTCCATAGACACCGAATTCCGAACGCAGTCGAACCATTTGTTCCTTGGTCAAACCAGAGTAGCTGAACATGCCGATCTGGCGCGTGATGAAACCCATGTCTTGCGTGATGCCTGCATCCTTCAAACCATCCACCAATTTTTGACGCATGGCTTTGATGCGAACACGCATCTCTGCGAGTTCCTTTTCCCACAGTTGACGCAATTCCGGGTTTTGCAGTACCGCTGCAACCACCGCACCGCCGTGCGTGGGTGGGTTGGAGTAGTTGGTGCGAATGACGATTTTGAGTTGCGACAACACCTTGGCAGCTTCATCCGCGGATGCGCACAGTACCGACAAAGCACCCACGCGTTCGCCGTACAAACTGAAGCTTTTGGAGAACGATGTTGCAACGAGGAAATTCAAGCCTGCATTGACAAATTTATGGATGACCGCACCGTCTTCGGCGATGCCGTGTCCAAACCCTTGGTAGGCCATGTCAAGAAAAGCAGTCAATTGTTTTGCCTTGACCACGTTTACTACTTTGTCCCAATCTTCAGGGGTGATGTCGTAACCGGTAGGGTTGTGGCAGCAGGCGTGCAGCACAACCACAGTGCCAGGGGCGGCGGCATTCAGGCTGTCAAGCATGCCTTGCAGATTGACACCGCGTGCAGCAGCATCGTAGTACGCGTAGGTGTCTACTGTGAAGCCTGCTGCGGTGAAAAGCGCTCTGTGGTTTTCCCAGCTGGGGTCGCTGATCAATACCTTGGCTGAGGGGTTGAGCTTCTTTAAAAAATCTGCGCCGATTTTCAAACCACCCGTACCGCCCAATGCTTGAACCGTGGCAACTTGTCCGGCTTTGATTGCGGGAGAGTCTGCGCCAAACACCAGCGCTTTGACGGCGGAGTCGTAAGCGGCAATGCCATCAATGGGCAGGTAACCACGCGCCGTGGGTTTTGCCATCATGGTTTGTTCTGCTTGTTGAACACATTGCAGCAAAGGCAACTTGCCGTTGTCGTCGAAATAAACACCTACACCCAGATTGACTTTGATGGGGGATTGATCGGCTGCGAATTGTTCGTTCAAGCCCAGAATCGGGTCGCGAGGTGCCATTTCAACGGCAGAAAAAAGTGACATGGTGTGTCCTTGGAAGAAAGGGGGAAAAGCGGGTAGCGGGAAAAACAGCGCAGACTGCGTTAGGCTTAGCGGTTTGGCAAATATTTTAACGGCTTGCTTTTGCCAGTCAGACAACCTAACGAGTGAGTGCATGAGCAGTCCCCTAACTATCATTGAAGCACCAACCACAGCCAACCCCGCGCAGGGTGAGTGGAAAACATACCCAGGCTCTGCGTTTGAACTCTTTCAACCCTATCCGCCTGCCGGAGACCAGCCGGTCGCGATAAGTCAGTTGGTCGAAGGGATGCGAGACGGTGAAATGTTTCAAACCTTGTTGGGTGTGACGGGCTCAGGCAAAACATTCACCATGGCCAATGTGATCGCGCAAATGGGCAGACCAGCCATCATTTATGCGCCTAACAAAACGCTGGCGGCGCAACTCTACAGCGAGTTCAGAGAATTTTTTCCAAAAAATGCGGTTGAGTATTTCGTCAGCTACTACGACTATTACCAGCCCGAGGCCTATGTACCGCAGCGCGATTTGTTCATTGAAAAGGACAGCGCGATCAATGAGCATATTGAGCAAATGCGTTTGTCTTGCACGAAAAGTTTGCTCGAGCGGCGCGACGTCATCATCGTTGCTACCGTCTCAGCCATTTACGGTATTGGTGAGCCAGAGAGTTACCACCAAATGGTGATGACATTGCGTGTGGCGGACAAGCCCGGGCAGCGCGACATCATTGCGCAGTTGGTGCGTATGCAATATGAGCGCAACGACATGGAGTTTTCACGCGGGCGTTTTCGGGTGCGCGGCGATACCATCGATGTGTTTCCCGCCGAGCACAGCGAGTTGGCCATTCGCATTGAGTTGTTTGACGATGAAATAGAAAGCCTGCAATTGCTCGACCCCTTGACCGGGCGCGTGATCCAAAAAATTCCGCGCTTCACGGTTTACCCGTCCAGCCACTATGTGACGCCGCGCGACAAGGTGTTGGCCGCTGTCGAGACCATCAAGCTTGAGTTGAGCGACAGACTCAAAGAATTGGTCGGCATGGGCAAATTGGTGGAGGCCCAGCGACTTGAGCAGCGTACTCGGTTTGATTTGGAAATGCTCAGTGAAATCGGCCACTGCAAGGGCATTGAAAATTACACCCGGCATTTGTCCGGCGCGGCAGTCGGTGAGCCACCCAGCACGCTCACCGACTACCTTCCCAAAGACGCCCTGATGTTTTTTGATGAAAGCCATGTGCTGATGGGCCAGTTTTCAGGCATGTACAACGGAGACAGAGCCCGCAAAACCACATTGGTTGAATATGGTTTCCGATTGCCCAGTGCCTTGGATAACCGGCCCTTGAAGCTGGAAGAGTTCGAGCGTCGTATGCGTCAGTTGGTGTTTGTGTCGGCGACGCCATCCGACTACGAAAAAACACATTCTGGTCAAGTGGTCGAACAAGTGGTGCGCCCCACTGGCTTGGTAGATCCACAGGTTGAAGTGCGCCCGGCCACGCACCAAGTGGACGATGTGCTGCAAGAAATTCGCATTCGAACCGTCAAAAGTGAACGTGTGTTGATCACCACATTGACCAAACGCATGGCCGAGCAATTGACCGATTACTTGGGTGACAACGGCGTGAAGGTGCGCTACTTGCACAGCGATATTGATACGGTTGAGCGGGTTGAAATATTGCGTGACTTGCGACTCGGCGTCTTCGATGTGTTGGTCGGCATCAACTTGTTGCGTGAAGGATTGGACTTACCCGAGGTGTCTTTGGTGGCTATTTTGGATGCTGACAAGGAAGGGTTTTTGCGCTCCGAGCGCAGCCTGATTCAAACCATTGGCAGGGCGGCTCGTAACTTGGAAGGTCGGGCTATTCTTTACGCAGATCGAATGACAAATTCGATGGAGCGTGCCATCGGCGAGACCGAGCGTCGTCGTAATAAGCAAATTGCTTTCAATTTGGCCAATGGCATCACACCTCGTGGCGTTGTCAAAGGCATACGCGATTTGATTGACGGCGTGTACAGTGAAAAATCCGACAAAGAATCGATGCGCCTTGAGATTGAGCAAGCCAAACTGCAAGACATGAGCGAAAAAGATGTAGCCAAGGAAGTCAGGCGCTTAGAGAAACAAATGATGGAACACGCCCGAAATTTAGAGTTTGAGCAGGCTGCAGCCACCCGCGACCAATTGGGCCGCTTGCGCGCCTTGACCTTTGGGGCCACACCCCAAGATAAGTTTTAGTGTCAGACTTACTAGGGCTATTACCCGACTAATTTGTTTGGCTATGTGTTATAGTTGACTAATACAGTCGACAAAGTTTTTTCAAGGAGTTTTTATGCGTCTCACCACCAAAGGCCGTTTCGCTGTTACCGCCATGATTGACTTGGCTTTGCGCCAGAACAACGGGCCTGTCACCTTGGCGGCCATCAGCCAGCGCCAGCAAATTTCCCTTTCCTACCTCGAGCAATTGTTCGGCAAACTGCGCCGTCACAGTTTGGTTGAGTCCACCCGTGGCCCGGGCGGCGGGTATACCCTAGGTCGCAAGGCGGCTGAGATCTCCGTGGCAGACATCATTTTGTCTGTGGACGAGCCTATTGATGCCACCCACTGTGCCGGTAAAGAAAATTGCATGGGTGAAACTGGCCGTTGTATGACCCACGAATTGTGGACATCACTCAACCAACGCATGATTGACTTTTTGAACTCGGTCAATTTGCAAAAACTGGTGGACGACCAGTTGGCCAAAGGCCTGCTGATCGAAGACAAGCCCTCCGTCAAACGTGCCATCACCTCAGCCCCTGTGGTCAAACCCATTCGAGTTAACGCGCCTAATTCCGTGTTTGCCTTGGGTAACATATTCAGCAAAGGCTGATGTAGCATGGACATGACGCCTCATTTCCCGATTTACCTAGATTACGCTTCCACTAACCCTTGTGACGACCGTGTGGTTGACGCCATGATTCCTTGGTTGCGAGAGCACTACGGCAACCCGGCTTCGCGCAGTCATGCTTGGGGTTGGGAAGCGGAAGAGGCGGTGGAAAAGGCCCGCGTACATGTTGCTGACTTGATTGGCGCCGACCCCCGTGAAATCGTTTGGACTTCTGGTGCGACCGAGTCCAACAACTTGGCCATCAAAGGCGCAGCGCAGTTTTACAAAACCAAAGGCAAACACCTGATCACGGTGAAAACCGAGCACAAAGCTGTGCTTGACACCATGCGTGAACTTGAGCGTCAAGGGTTTGAGGTCACTTATCTGGATGTTCAAGAAGATGGTTTGCTTGACCTCAACAAGTTGAAAGACGCCATACGGCCTGATACCTCCCTCATCAGCGTGATGCATGTCAACAATGAAATTGGCGTGATCCAAGACATCGTCACGATTGGCAATATGTGTCGTGAAAAAGGCATCATTTTCCATGTCGACGCAGCGCAATCCACCGGCAAGGTCGACATCAACATGGAGCAACTCCCTGTCGATTTGATGAGCCTGGCTTCACACAAAACCTATGGCCCCAAAGGAATCGGCGCTTTGTACGTGCGTCGCAAACCGCGTGTGCGTTTAGAGGCGCAAATGCACGGTGGCGGCCACGAGCGCGGCATGCGCAGCGGTACTTTGCCCACACACCAGTGCGTCGGTATGGGCGAGGCTTTTCGTATCGCCAAGCTCGAAATGGCACAAGACATCGCCAAAGCCAAACATTTGTCGCAGCGCTTACTCAACGGTTTGAAAGACATTGAACAAGTGTTCATCAACGGTCACCTTACACAGCGTGTGCCGCACAACCTGAACATCAGCTTCAACTATGTTGAGGGTGAATCTTTGATCATGGGCATTAAGGGCCTGGCGGTTTCCTCGGGTTCCGCATGTACATCAGCCAGTTTGGAGCCCAGCTATGTGCTTCGTGCATTGGGCCGCAGTGATGAATTGGCGCACAGCAGTTTGCGCATGACCGTTGGTCGTTTTTCGACCGAAGAAGAAATTGACTATGCCATCTCCACCATCCGACTGAATGTCAGCAAATTGCGCGACCTCAGCCCGCTGTGGGACATGTACAAAGAAGGTATAGACATCAGCACCATTCAATGGGCTGCCCACTAAAGGAAAAACATGGCTTATTCAGAAAAAGTAGTTGACCATTACGAAAACCCCCGCAATGTGGGTTCATTTGAAAAAGGCGACGACTCCGTTGGCACCGGTATGGTGGGTGCACCTGCATGCGGCGACGTGATGAAGTTGCAAATCAAAGTCAATCCGGTCACTGGCATCATCGAGGATGCTCGCTTTAAAACCTATGGTTGTGGTTCTGCTATTGCTTCATCATCGCTGGTCACCGAGTGGGTCAAAGGTAAAACGCTGGACCAGGCTGCTGCTCTGAAAAACAGTGAAATTGCCCAAGAATTAGCATTGCCTCCCGTGAAAATTCACTGCTCCATCTTGGCTGAAGACGCCATCAAGGCAGCTGTGGACGATTACAAAAAGAAGCACGCGCACTGATATGGCAGTCTCTATGACCGAAGCCGCAGCGCGGCATGTCAATAGGTACCTCAACAAGCGGGGCAAGGGAGTGGGTGTGCGCTTGGGCGTCAAAACCACGGGTTGTTCAGGGCTGGCTTACAAGCTTGAATATGTGGACGAACTCGCGACAGAAGATGTGGTGTTCGAGGCACACGGTCTGAAAATCTTGATCGACCCCAAAAGCCTTGCATACCTAGATGGCACCGAACTTGACTTTGTGCGTGAAGGCCTGAACGAAGGCTTCAAGTTCAACAATCCCAACGAACGTGACCGTTGCGGCTGCGGTGAATCTTTCCGGGTTTGATGGTGAGCGGTGGTATTGGCGGGGGCGGGCTTTCACTGTCCAGCAACGACTTTGAGTTGTTTGGTCTACCGCAGCAATTTGATACCGATACCAACGCGCTGGACCACACTTGGAAGCAATTGCAAAAGCAGGTACATCCTGATCAATTTTCCGCACAAGGCGCTGCCGATAAACGATTGGCCATGCAATGGTCGGTGCGTGTGAATGAAGCCTACCAACGACTCAAACATCCGGTGAAACGGGCCGCGTATTTGTGTGAGTTGCGTGGTGTACCCGTGAATGCCGAACACAACACCAGCATGCCTGCGGAATTTTTGGTGCAACAAATGCAATGGCGTGAAGAGCTCGAAGACAGCGTTGACACACAGCAAGTTGAGCAACTGCAACAACACGTGCGACAAGAGAAAAATAATCTTCTGCAACAATGTGCTCAAGCGCTAGACCAGCAATCTGATCATTTACTCGCGTCTCAAAAAGTTCGGGCTTTGATGTTCATCGAACGTTTTGAGCAAGACCTGCATAACCGCCTTGAGCGCTTAGACAACATTTCATAACAAGAATTTCCGTCCATGGCATTGCTGCAAATCTCAGAACCGGGTCAAGCGCCCGATCCCCATGCCAGGCGCATTGCCATCGGTATCGATTTGGGTACCACCCATTCATTGGTGGCCAGTGTGAGAAACGGCGTGGCTGAATGCCTTCCTGATGCGCAGGGCAGAGCCATATTGCCTTCTGTGGTGCGTTATTTGGGTGGCGCAAAACGAATGATCGGACATGAGGCACTGGCCAGCCAGTCGCAAGACCCGCGCAACACGATTGTTTCTGTTAAACGCTTCATGGGGCGTTCTGTGTCTGACATCACCCATCCGGAAAATTTTCCGTTTGCATTTGTAGATAAACCTGGCATGTTGCAACTGAAAACTTGCGAGGGTGATGTATCGCCTGTGCAGGTCAGCGCTGAAATTTTGGCAACGCTCAGGCAACGCGCTGAAGACACATTTGATGACGATATTTACGGTGCAGTGATCACTGTGCCTGCGTATTTTGATGATGCACAAAGGCAAGCCACCAAAGATGCCGCGCAAATGGCCGGCTTGAACGTGCTGCGCTTGATCAATGAACCCACTGCAGCAGCCATTGCATACGGACTCGACAACGGCAGTGAAGGTGTTTTTGCGGTCTATGACCTTGGCGGTGGAACATTTGATGTGTCCATACTTCGCCTGAGCAAAGGCGTGTTTGAAGTGATTGCTACCGGAGGCGATTCAGCCTTGGGTGGCGATGACTATGACCGAGCTTTGGCTGAGTTGGTACTCAATGCCACAGGCCGCTCATGGGGAACCGACGAAGACAAATCGCATTTGCTGGCGCAAGCACGTGCCTGTAAGCAGGCGCTATCTAATGAACACACACACTTGTTTGAGGTCGTGATGAGTGACGGTGTGCTGTCGCATGTGGTCAGCCGTGAGCAGTTTGAACAGGCCGTCGAACACCTGACGAAAAAAACCTTGCAAGCCGTCAAAAAGGCATTGCGCGATGCCAGTTTGCAAGCCGCCGACATTCAAGGCGTGGTGATGGTGGGCGGCTCTACCCGTATGCCGCATGTGCAGTCTGCGGTGGGCGAACTGTTGCAATGCCAACCTCTGAATAATTTAAACCCTGATGAAGTCGTCGCCTTGGGCGCAGCCATACAAGCCAACCAATTGAGTGGCAACAATCCGGACGGTGAATTGCTATTACTTGATGTCATACCCTTGTCCTTGGGCATTGAAACCATGGGTGGACTGGTTGAGCGCATCGTGCCGCGTAACCAAACCATTCCCACAGCCATGGCACAAGACTTCACCACCTACCAAGACGGACAAACCGCCTTGGCTTTGCACGTGGTGCAAGGTGAGCGCGATTTGGTGACCGATTGCCGCAGCCTCGCGCGCTTCGAGTTGCGCGGTATACCGCCCATGGCCGCAGGTGCAGCCCGTATTCGGGTGACCTTCACGGTAGATGCAGATGGCTTGCTCAGTGTCGACGCGATTGAAACCAACAGCGGTGTCCAGGCCCATA
>CAMDSU010000045.1 GCA_945907335.1 Bordetella parapertussis
GCCACATCGGCGGCGGACACGACACCGGCGTCGTACCTGTATTGGGTCAATTGCAAGGCACGTTCATAGGCGGTCTGCGCCAAGGTCAACACCTGGGTTTGTTGCTCGGCCGTACGTATCGCCACATAGGTTTGCACCAAACTGGCCTGCGCCGACAAACGCGCCAAGGCCAAGTCCTCGCGACTGGCTTGTAAGCCAGCTTGTGCAGCCGTTGCCGTCGCGTCCAGTCTGCCCCATACATCCAGCTCCCAGCTAAGCGGCGCGGTCACGCTGACCGTATTGGCCGGATTGCCGCCTGCCGATTGCCCGCGACTGACACCGGTGCTGAGAGATGCGGTTGGCAACACGCTGCTTTGCGCCGAAGCCAGCGTGGCTTGCGCCTGTCGCACGCGGGCCGCCAATAACTGCATATTCAAATTGCCCGAAGCCAATTGCGCTTGCAATTGGTTGAGCACCGGGTCGTTGAACAGCGTCCACCAATCCGGGTCAATGCTGACCAGCGGCGCCTCGGTCTGCTGCATTTCAGTCATGGCCGGTGCGGGAGGTAATTTGGCTGGCTTGAACAACCAACTGCAGCCTCCCAGCCACAAGGTCATACCTCCAACCAATAAACAACGGGGCCAGCGATTCATGCAAGGTTTCCATTCATGGTGGGGGAATTGTGCCTGTGGGCCTGGGGTTGGCGCGGCCCCAGTACCCAAGCCCTGGCGGTCTCCAGCCCGACAAACACAATCGGTGTGGTGTAGAGCGTGAGCAATTGGCTCAGCAGCAACCCGCCCAACACCGACAAACCCAAGGGTTGGCGCATCTCTGCACCCACCCCGTAGGCCAGTGCCAGCGGTATCGCCCCCAACATAGCAGCGACTGTGGTCATCAGTATCGGGCGCAAGCGAGATTGCGCCGACAGAAAAATAGACTGTGCAGCGGTGCGTCCCAGGCGCTGGGTTTGCAAGGCCACATCGATCATCAAAATGGCATTTTTCTTGACAATACCAATCAACAAAATGACACCGATCATGGCAATGACGCTGAACTCCTTGTCAAACCACATCAGTGTCAGCAAAGCGCCCACACCGGCCGAGGGCAGACTGGACAAAATGGTCAAGGGATGCAGCAGGCTTTCATACAACACACCCAGCACCAAATACACGGTGATCAAAGCTGCAAGCAACAAAAGCGGTTGTGTTTTGAGCGATTTTTCAAACGCATTGGCTGTTCCGGCAAACCCGCCACGCACAGACACCGGCAACTGCAATTGCGCCACGGTGTCATGGATGGCCTCAGTGGCTTGCGACAAACTCACTCCCTGGGCCAGGCTGAAACTGAAGGTGTCGGAGGGCACACCGGCATCGTGGGACACAGACAAAGCCGCACCCGTCATCACCACTTGCGCAAATGCACGCAAAGGAACGGCCTGCCCTTGGTTGTTGATGACATTCAAGTTGTCCAGCGAGGACGGGGTTTGCAAATACGTAGCGCCCAATTCAAGCACCACCCGGTATTGGTTGAGTGGGTTGTAAATCGTGCTGACTTGTCGCTGTGAAAACGCATTGGCCAAGGTGGCATCTATGTCGCGCATGGTCAAACCGAAACGGGCCATGGCATCACGGTCAACCACGATAGACGTTTGCAAGCCACGGTCTTCATAGTCGTTGTTGATGTCTTCAAGTTCTTTGAGCTTGGCCATGGCGCGTCTGATCTTGGGCTCCCACTCGCGCAGTTGCGCCAATTCATCGGCCTTGATGGTGTATTCAAATTGCGAACCACCGGCTCTGGCCCCTATGCGCAAATCTTGCACCGGCGTCATGAATAGTCTGGCACCCGGCTCTTTGGACAATTTGGCACGCAAGCGTTTGACCACTTCATCTGCACTGGCATCGCGCTCATGGCGCGGCTTCAAGGTCATGAACATTTGCGCCGCGTTGCGCTGGCTGTTGCCCGTGAAGCCGGTCACGTTCAACACCGCCGGATCGGCTTGAACAATTGCCAACATGCTGTGCAGGCGTTGTTGCATGGCTTGAAACGACGAACTCTGGTCAGCCCGAATGTAGCCATTGATGCGCCCGGTGTCTTGCTGTGGAAAAAAACCTTTGGGAATGGCGCGGTACAAACTCACATTGAGCAACACCGTGGCCAATAGCACCAACCACATCACCCACTGATGCCGCAAGGTCCACGCCAGACTGCGCCGGTAGACCCGCAGAACGTTCTGCCGTCGTCGCGGCTTAACCGGCAAAGGCGTGGCGGGCAACAACTGCGCGCACATCATTGGGGTGGTGGTCAAAGACACCACGAGCGAGATCAAAATGGCCGCTGTCATCACCACCGCAAACTCATGGAACAAGCGCCCGAGCACACCCCCCATGAACAAAATCGGAATAAAAACCGCGACCAACGACACGCTGATGGCCACCACGGTGAAACCGATATCGCGACTGCCTTGCAACACCGCCTGGCGCAGTGGCACGCCGCGTTCACGCAAGCGGGTGATGTGCTCAAGCACCACGATCGCGTCATCCACCACAAACCCGGTGGCAATCGTCAGCGCCATGAGACTCAAATTGTTCAAACTGAAATTGAGCAAATACATCACGGCACATGTACCGGCCAAAGACAAGGGCACAGCCACAGCGGGAATCAGTGCAGTGCGCCAACGCTTTAAGAAAAGTGCGACCACCAAAATCACCAAGCCCATTGAAATGGCCAGCGATTTTTGAATCTCAGCCAATGAACCACGAATGGTGGGCGTACGGTCTGACACCACTTCCATGGCCATGCCGGCGGGCACCTCTTTTTGCAATGCAGGCAACAAGCGACGCACGGCATCGACCGCTTGGATCACATTGGCACCCGGTTGCTGAAACAGCACCAACAACACCGCTGGCTTGCCTTGAGAAATCCCATCGGTGCGGACATCTTGCATGGCCTCGCTCACTTGCGCCACGTCCTGCACCCGCACGCTGCGGTTGTTCTGATGGCGGATGACCATGCCTGCGAAATCCGCAGGGGTATAGGCTTGGTCGTTGGCCTCGATTTGCCATGCATGGTGCTCGTCTTCCACCATGCCTTTGGGCCGATGGGCGTTGCCCGCGACCAAGGTCTGGCGCACATCCTCCAAGGACAAACCATAGGCCGACAACCGATCGGGCTGCACCGCCACACGCACCGCAGGCAAAGCGCCACCGCCAATGCTGACCTGACCCACACCGTCGACCCGCGATAAACGTTGCACCAACACCGTTGACGCCACATCCACCATGTCTGCGCGTGAAAACTGGGTAGCGGTCAACGCGATGATCAACATCGGGCTTTCTGCAGGATTGACTTTGCGGTAGGTGGGCCGGCTTGGCATGCCGCTTGGCAACAGGGTTTGCGCCAAGTTAATGGCAGCTTGCACATCACGTGCTGCACCATTGATGTCACGTTCCAAATCGAATTGCAAACTGATGCGTGTGCTGCCTTGCGACGAGGTTGAAGTCATCTCATTGACGCCAGCAATGCTGCCCAATGCGCGCTCCAAGGGTGTGGCTACCGTCGCAGCCATGGTCTCTGGACTGGCCCCGGGCAAACTCGCTTGAACTGAAATGGCCGGGTAGTCGACCTGCGGCAAAGGGGCCACAGGCAAGAGGGAATAAGACAACACGCCAGCAATCGCCACACCCAAACTGAGCAAGGTAGTGGCTACCGGCCGGGCGATGAAAACAGCCGACACATTCATACGCGAGACGACCACTTATGCGCTTTGCTCCAGCGCTCAAGCAGCAGGTAAATCACCGGCGTGGTGAACAAGGTCAACCACTGACTGACGATCAAACCACCCACCAGCGTCACGCCCAAGGGTTGACGCAACTCGCTGCCCACGCCATTGCCCAGCATCAACGGCAAAGCGCCCAACAAAGCGCACAACGTGGTCATCAGGATCGGCCGAAAGCGCAACAGGCAGGCCTGCTCGATGGCCTCACGCGGACTCAAACCTTGGCGACGCTCGGCGTCCAAGGCAAAGTCAATCATCATGATGGCGTTTTTCTTCACGATACCGATCAACAAAATAATGCCGATGACTGCGATCAAACTGATGTCCATGCGTGCCAACCACAAGGCCAGCAAAGCGCCCAGTGTGGCCGATGGCAAAGTAGACAAAATCGTGACCGGGTGCACATAGCTTTCATACAACACACCCAGCACGATGTACATGGTCACCACAGCGGCCAACACCAACCACAGGTTGTGGCGCAATGACGCTTGAAATGCCATTGCAGCGCCTTCAAACCGCGACTCAATGCTGGATGGAACATCCTCTTGTTCGCGCATGCGTTGCCAGGTCTGATCTATGGCAGCTACCGCTTCACCCAGCGATATCCCTTCGGTCATTTGGAACGACACCGTCACTGCGGGGAACTGGTTGACATGCACTTGACTCAGCACGCTGTTGCGCTGCTCAATACTGGCCACACTGCTGAGTGGCACCTGTGCGCCGCTCAGGGAAGGTACGGTCAAAAGGGCCAGCGACGACGGGCCTAAGCGGTGCGCGGGGTCCACCTCCAGCACTACCCGGTACTGGTTGCTTTGCGTGAAGATGGTGGACACCAGTCGCTGACCAAATGCGTTGTAGAGCGCGTTGTCAACCGCCGCCACAGAAACGCCCAAGCGACTGGCTGCATCTCGGTCGATCCTGACATAGGCTTGCAAACCTTGGTCTTGCCAATCACTGGCGACATCCGACAAGGCAGGCAACTCACGCAAGCGATCCAGCAAGCGTTGCGACCACAAGCCCAGTTGTTCGTTGTCCGGACCACTCAGCAAAAACCGGTATTGGGTTCGCGCCACCCGGTCATCCAAGGTCAGGTCTTGCAAGGGTTGCAGATACATACGCATGCCACTGATGGCCCCAGAGGCGAGCGACAGTCTGCGCAAGATCTCTGGCAGCGGGGCATCGCGTTGCGATTTGGGCACCAGATTCAAGGTCATGCGTCCGGTGTTCAGCGTGGTGTTGGGCCCGTCAACCCCGATGAATGAACTGAGGCTTTGCACCGCCGGGTCTTTGAGCAACACTTCTGCAAGTGCCTGCTGACGCTGCGACATGGCGGCAAAAGAAGTGGCTTGGGTGGCCTCGGTGATGACTTGCACCGCACCTGTGTCTTGCAAGGGGAAAAAGCCTTTGGGCATGGCCACATACACCGCGACGGTTGCCAGCACTGTCAACACAAACACGACCAGTGTTTGCCAAGGTCGGTTCAGCACGGTGCGCAATGCGGTTGCATAACGGTCAATAGACCAGGACAACCAAGCTGGCGTTGTGTGCATGCTTGCACCACTGGCGGAGGCCGCGGACACGGGTCGCAATACATACGCGCACATCATGGGCGTGAGTGTGAGCGACACCACCGCAGAAATCAAAATAGCCACCGCCAGGGTGATGGCGAATTCATGGAACAAGCGCCCCACCACATCGCCCATGAACAGCAACGGTATCAACACAGCCACCAAAGAAAAGGTCAGCGAAATGATGGTGAATCCCATTTGCTTGGCGCCTTCAAGTGCGGCTTGCAGGGGCGACATCGGATTTTTCCGGTCTTGCAAAAAACGGGTGATATTCTCGATCATGACGATCGCGTCGTCCACCACAAAACCCGTGGCCACGGTCAATGCCATCAAGGTCAAGTTGTTGATGGAAAACCCAGCCAGGTACATGACGCCAAACGTTCCCACCAAAGACAATGGCACCACTACCGCAGGAATGACAGTTGCCGCCACATTTCGCAAGAACAAAAAAATGACCATCACCACCAGCGCAACCGACAGCAGCAACTCGAACTGCACATCACGCACCGATGCGCGGATGGTGACCGTGCGATCGGTCAGTACTTGCACCTTGACGCCTGGAGGCATGGCTTCGCGCAATGCGGGCAATTGCTGTTGAATGCGCTCAACCGTATCCATCACATTGGCGCCGGGTTGGCGTTGAATATTGACGATGATGGCCGGTGTGCGGTTGGCCCAAGCAGCAAGCTGGTTGTTTTGCGCCGCCTCCACCACATCGGCAACATCGCCCAAGCGCAAAGGACTGCCTCTGACATAGGCCAACACCAACTGTGCATATTCTTTGGGTGAACGCAATTGGTCATTCGCATCTAAGCTCGATGCGCGTGCAGCGCCGTCCAGACTGCCTTTGGCCATGTTCACGTTGTTGAGGTTGATGGCATTGCGAACATCTTCCAGAGACAAGCCAGCGGCCGCCAATGCCTGCGGATTGACTTGCACCCGCACAGCCGGCCGTTGGCCACCGGCAATCCCCACCAAGCCCACGCCATTGACTTGTGACAAGCGCATGGCCAAACGGTTTTCTACCAAGTCATGGATTTGTGTCAAAGGCATGTCTTCGGCGCTGACCGCCAAGGTCATGATCGGCGCATCCGCTGGATTGACTTTGCTGTAGCTTGGTGGCATGGGCAAATCGGCCGGCAAAAAATTGGCGCTGGCATTGACCGCGGCTTGCACTTGCTGCTCTGCGATATCGATCGGCAACTTGAGTGAAAAACGCAGCGTGATGATGGATGCGCCACCGGAACTCACCGAGGTCATCAAGGCCAATCCGGGCATTTGTCCAAACTGTCGCTCGAGTGGTGCGGTGACTGACGCGGTCATCACATTCGGGCTGGCACCCGGGTACAAGGTGCTGACTTGAATCGTCGGGTAATCCACCTGCGGCAAAGAAGCCACGGGCAAAAACCGATAGGCCAGCGCGCCCGACAGCAACAACGCCAGCATCAGCAAAGATGTGGCTACCGGGCGTCGGATGAACAACGCCGAGAGGTTCATGGCTTGGCGGCTTTCACCACCTCGACTTTGCTGCCTGAACGCAAGCGGTCAGCGCCATCGGTGACCACACTGTCGCCTTCTTTCAAGGTGTCAGATTGGACCGCTTGCCAATCGTCTTGTGCCGACAACAATTGCACGGGTACCGCGTTCACGGTGCTGTCAGCCTGAACCACCAACACCATACTGCCTTGCGCACCGCGCTGTACCGAAGCGGACGGAACCACCAAGGTGTTTTTCAAGGTATCCAATTGCAATTCAATTTGCGCAAATTGGTTGGGGAACAACTGGCCGTCGCGGTTGTCAAGCGAGGCCTTGAGCTTGAGGGTGCCGGTAGCCACATCGATGGCGTTGTCCGTGGTGTTGACCCGTCCGCTGGCGAGTCGTTGTTTGCGCTCCCGGTCCCAGGCCTGCACCGGCAGCGTCTGTCCCGATTTGAGCTTGCGCATGATCAACGGCACATGCATTTCCGGCACCGCGAACACCACCGCCATAGGTTGGGTCTGAGTAATGGTGACCAAGCCATTGGCGTCGCCAGCGCGTACCAGACTGCCCAACTCGGCTTGCTTCAAACCCAATCGACCGCTGATGGGTGCGGTCACGCGGGTGTAGGAAAGCTGCAGTCTGGCAGCGTCTACATTCGCCTGATCGGCCTGCACCGTGCCTTGCAATTGGGCCACCAATGCCGCTTGGGTTTCGACTTGCTGGCGTGCAATGGCGTCTTTTTTCAGCAGGTCTTGGTAACGCTGCAAATCCAGTTGTGCATTCAACAACTGGGCATTGTCTCGGGCCAGTTGGCCCAACGCCAAGTTCAATTGCGCCTCAAACGCACGCGCATCGATTTCTGCCAGCAATTGGCCGGCTTGCACCTGTTGGCCCTCGGTGAAGCGCAATGACTTGAGCACCCCATCCACCTGCGAACGCACAATCGCCGTGTTCATGGCTGTCATGGTGCCCAAGGCTTGCACATTGAGCACCATGTCCATGCGCTTGACCAGATCGGTGCTCACCGGTGTCGGCTTGCCAGCGCTGTCGCCCATGTCCTTGTTGCCGGGGCGTCCACCGCTGTATTTGGGCTTGTCCCCGGATTTACCCGCTGCGGCTTCACGACCCGCTGCGCCGTCTTTGGCTGCAGGGCCGAACCGCAGATCAGGAAAGCCCCACCACAGTACAGCGGCGGCTGCCAACAGCAATGCAATCAGGGCTACTGGTAACAGTCGAGGGCGAGGCATGTTCAACATGTTTTAACTACTTTGGGGCTGCGCAACTGCCCATATTAACCCCGTCAAATTAACCTTGCGATCAAGGCGCAGACCATGCTCAAAATAATGGTGGTGGTGAGTGGAATAAAAAACTCACGGCCAAACAATCGAAAGCGCATATCGCCAGGCAAGCGACCAAAGCCCAGCTTGTTCAACCAAGGCGAGAGGCCTTGAATCAACAACAAGGCCAAAAATACCACCAGCAACCAGCGAAACATGTGATGCCTTACAAACGGTGCGACCTGTCGCCTTGCACAAAACCCATCGGCTCCCAAACTGCTTGAGCACCAAGTGCGAGCACTTTGAACAATTCGCCCATTTCATGGTCTTGGATCAGCATTTGCGCCTGCTGACGCTCTATGGTGGAGGCATTCTCCAACAAGGTCAGCAAGCCACTGTTGATCAGGAAATGCGCTTGGCTGGTGTAGCCCAAGCAATGCAGGTCCGCTTGCTGCGCGGTCAATGCCATGGCGGTGAAGTCCACATGCGCGGTGATGTCCTTGCGGCCGATGTTGCTCAAAGGATCAGCGTCGCTTTGATGGTCCTTGTGGCACATCAGCGTGCCCATGTGGCGTTGCGGGTGATAGTACTCATGCGCCGGAAAACCGTAATCGATGAAGAATGCCGCGCCCTGGCGCAAACGTTCGGCCAGACTGCTTATGAACGCCTGCGCTTGCAAATGGATTTCACACAGGTAATCATGGTCACCTTCGATAGGGCAAGGCGGCCTGAGGTCGGTGGGTTGGTCTTGCCACACATATGCCGTAACCACTGCGTCCCAAGACACGCCACGTTCATGCCAAACGCTGTTGATTCTGTGCAGCAACTTCACCGGCATGGCGTCCAACACCTCATTACCGACGACCACCGCGTGGATTTGATCGGGCAATGCATCCAGCCATTGCACTTTGTGCGCAAAGTCTTGCAAGCAAGCCGCTTGTTGTTCACGCAAATGGGCCGACACTTCAACAATGCAATAGCGCTCTACCTGGTCGCCCAAGGCTTGGAGCAACTGCTTGGCCAGTGTGCCGTCGCCCGCGCCGAACTCCAGCACTTCTTGTGTACCGGTGTGTTGCAAGGCTTCCTTCACACTGCGGGCCAAGGCCTTGCCGAAATAAGGTGACACCAGCGGGGCGGTGACGAAATCGCTGCCGCCCGAAGGCATGCGCCCTATGGGCTGGCTGCGCACGCTGTAATAACCCGCGCCGGGCGCATACAAGGCCAAAGCCATGAAGCGGTCGAATGGCAACCAACCGCCTTCAGCCCGTAAACGCGCTTGCAACAAGCGGTGCAGCTCAGTCGGTAAACTCGTCGGCTGTTCATTCATGGTTTGCATTGTCCAACATGTCCTCTGCTGTCAACCCTCCCTCTGTGCCGACCGTGCTGGTCACCGGTGCGGGCAAACGCCTGGGCCGCGCGATTGCACTGGGTTTGGCCGCAGCGGGTTGGCGGGTGGCGGTGCATTACCGGGAGTCAGCCACCGAAGCGCAAGACACCGCCAATGCATGCTCTGCGTTGTGCGCAGGAGCGCAATGCTTTGCCGCCGACTTGTCGGATGAAAAACAAACCAAAGCCTTGGTGCATACAGTGGCTGAACACATGGGCCATGTGGATGCGGTGGTCAACAGCGCCGCTTTGTTTGAACACGACAGCGCCGACAACTTCAGCTACGCCATGCTGCAAAAACACATGCTGACCAATACCGCTGCGGCCATCATGCTGGCGCAAAAACTCCATGGGCATGCATGCGAACGCGATGGCACCGGCGTGGTGGTCAACATGCTGGACCAAAAGCTGTGGAATTTGAACCCCGATTTTTTCAGCTACACCATGAGCAAAGCAACGCTTGAAACCGCCAACACCGTGTTGGCCAAAGCGCTGGCACCGCAACTGCGCGTGGTCGGTGTGGCACCCGGCCTCACCTTGACCAGCCACATGTTGAGCGACGAAAAATTTGATGACCTGCACAAGCTGTCGCCGCTGGGCCGTTCTTCAACGGTTGAAGACGTGGTGGCCACTGTGCTTTTTGTGTTGAACAACCAGTCCATCACCGGCACCACCATTGTGGTGGACGGTGGCCAACACCTGATGCCTTTCGATCGCGATTTTTCGCTGATGTGACATGAACACACCCCAACACGGATACCGCACCTTATCCCTCTCGGGTTTGCGTTTCAAAGCCAATCTGGGCATATTGCCGCATGAGCTTGACGCGCCGCAACCCATACAAGTGGATGCCGAACTCAATCTCGGTCCACAAGATTTATTGCCCAGCGATGACGACATCAGCAACGTGCTGGATTACCGCAAGTTCAGGCAAATCATCATCAGCGAATGCACGGCGGAGCATGTTAATTTGCTAGAGACCTTGATTGGCAAGTTGTCGCACCGTTTGATGCAACTGCCGGGCGTGATCGGCGTGCGGGTGAAAATAGCGAAGTTAGAAATTTTTGATGATTGTGAAGTGGCAATCCGCATGGAGGCAGGCCAATGGTGACAACAACCATAGAACGCGAAACCCAGAAACTGGAAAAAAGGCTGTGCCGTCAGGTGGGCGAAGCGATAGTGCAATTCAACATGATCGAAGAAGGCGACAAGGTCATGGTGTGTGTGTCCGGCGGCAAAGACAGCTACAGCATGCTGGACATTTTGCTGAAGATGCAAATGCGCGCGCCGATTGATTTCGAAATCATCGCGGTCAACCTAGACCAAAAGCAACCCGGCTTTCCAGAGCATGTGCTGCCTGAGTACCTGACCAAAATCGGTGTGCCGTTTCGCATCGAAAACCAGGACACGTATTCCATCGTCAAGGAAAAGATTGCGCCGGGCAAAACCATGTGCAGCTTGTGCAGCCGTTTGCGCCGGGGCATTTTGTACCGCGTGGCCGATGAAATTGGCGCGACCAAAATTGCGCTCGGCCACCACCGCGACGATATTTTGCAAACCCTGTTCTTAAACATGTTCTTCGGCGGCAGACTCAAAAGCATGCCCCCGAAGTTGATGAGTGACACCGGCCGTCACATCGTCATCCGCCCGCTGGCTTTGGTCGCTGAGCGCGATCTGGTGCGCTGGGCTGCGCACCGCGAATTCCCCATCATTCCGTGCACGCTGTGCGGCAGCCAGGACGGTTTGCAGCGCCAGCAGGTCGGCGACATGTTGCGCGAATGGGAAAAGAAATACCCGGGGCGTTTAGACAATATGTTCAACGCTTTGCAGCACACCGTGCCTTCCCATTTGCTGGACGCCAAGCTGTTTGACTTCAAAGGCATG
>CAMDSU010000046.1 GCA_945907335.1 Bordetella parapertussis
CTGCAGACTCAGCGCCTTGAAAACCCAAGCCGATAACACCAATGCATGCAGGGCCGCAACCGCGGCCGCTTCAGTCGGGGTAAATACGCCCGAATAAATGCCGCCCAACAGCACCACCGGTAACGACAAGGGCGCTGCGCCGCGCCACAAAATGCCCCACCATGCGCTGCGCGGCACAGGTTCGTCCCGCGGCATGCCGCGCCGAGTGGCAATGATGTGAACCGTGAGCATCATCAACAAAGTCATGAATACGCCTGGCAGCACGCCGCCTAAAAACAGCGCGCCCACAGATGCGCCCGAGACCAAGCCATAAATCACCATGGGAATGGACGGCGGAATCATGGGCCCCAACGTGGCACTGGCCACTACCACCGCACCTGCAAAGCCTGGGGAATATTCGGGCTTTTTCAGCATTTGACGGATGGTCACCAAGCCCGGTCCTGCCGCGTCAGCCAAGGCGCTGCCACTCATGCCAGAAAACACCACACTCACCAAAATGTCCACCTGTGCCAAGCCGCCGCGCAAGCGCCCCACCAGCAGTCGGCAAAAATCAAAAATGCGCTCGCTCACTGTGCCGGCGTTCATCAAGTTGGCAGCAAACACAAACAACGGCACAGCCAGCAACACATAGCTGTTGAACAGACCTTGTCCGACCTGTTCAACCACCAATGCCATGTCCTGTCCTTTGACGGCCAAGTAAGCCGCGCCCGACATCCACATGGCCAAACCCACTGGCATGCCCAGCAGCATGCCAATGACAATGACTGCCACCATGGTCAACAATGCCAAGCTCATGTGGGTCTCTTCCAAGTTTGAATCAGTTGCCAAACGCTGTGCAATGCGTTCACCACCATCATCGACAAAGCCACCAGCAAAGGTAAGAACACCCAGAACAAGGGCAGACCCATGACTGCAGTGGCTTCACGCCGCATGAACCACAGATAGTCCCAACTGGCTGGCAACGCCAACAGTGCCAGTCCACCCAGCATGAGATGGCCTGCAGTGTGAAACCAGACCCGCAGTGACGGCGGTAATTGCATGATCAAGATGTCAATCGACACGTGGCTTGACGCAGGCACCATGAATGCGCACGCCCAAAAAATCACCCACAGGTAAAGCACAACCGCCAGTTCATCGGTCCAAGGCAAGGGTTGGTTGAATAAAAACCGGGCCCCGATTTGCAAAATAAACACCACAAACAATGCCAAAAAAAGCAAGCCGCCTAGGTGCTCGAGCCAACGCTTTAAATGTGTCATGTCTCAGCGGACCGCTCCAATCCGAGCCAACAAACCCGGCGGCCATGTGGCTGCTAGTTCAGAGGTTTTGTAACGCTGCGCGACTTGCTGTTTGAACGCCGCGACATCCGGAGTGGTGATGCGCAGGCCTTGCTGCTTCATGTATGCCAAGATATTTTTTTCTTCCGCCAAGCGTTGTTCGTTGTTGTAAAGGGCAGCAGCTTGCGCAGCCTGTTGTACTTTTTCCCGCTGTGTAGGGGTCAATGAATCCCAAGTCTTTTGGCTGATGGCGATGAACAAAGCATCAACCAAATGGCCGGTTAACACCACTTGCTGACTGACCTCGTGAAAGCGTGCCGCACGCACGGTTGGCAATGGGTTGTCTTGTGCATCAATGGTGCCAGTTTTGAGGGCCATGTAGACCTCTGCAAATGACAGCGGGGTGGCTGTGGCGCCCAGTGCTTCACCCAAGAACAACCATTCTTTGGAAGCTGGCATGCGCAGCTTCAGACCCTTGAGATCGGCAGGGGTTTTGACGTCTCGGGCCTGTCTCAATACCAATTGCCGCGTACCCAAGTAAGCCGTGGCCAAAATTTTGATGCCCATGCGTTCGGAGACTTGCTGAAAACCTTCTGCACCAATGGGGCCGTTGAAAACTTTTTGTTGGTGGGACAAATCGCGCAACACGTAGCCGGCGGTGAACACCGAAAAATAGGGTACCTGACGTGACAAATCGGCAGGTGATAAGGCGCTGACTTCCAAGTTGCCACGTGTCATGGCGGCGGCCTCTGCGGCTTGCTTGAACAAACTGCTGTTGAGGTAAATCTGCACATCGAACTCACCGGGCGCAGTGGCTTGCAGTTTGTCTTTGAACACCGTCCACATTTTGGCGTGCCAGTCTTGGGACACCGCCGCTGTGGAAATACGTAAAGTGGTTTTGCTTTGGGCGCCGCCAGGCAAAGGCATCAGGGCCAGCATCAGCAAGCTGAATGCTGCGGCATGAACGTGTCTGGAAAAATATAGGGGCATAGTAAAGATTTTGACACCATAACCCTCCGGATATTCTGGTTAGCACCCGCACATTCGGCTGATAGCCATACACTTGTCACATATGTATGTAAAGCCTTTGGGGAAAATTTATGTGGAGTTGGGGCGTCGCACGTCATTCAGCCGTCACAGCTTGGCCGCACTTAAAGGTTTGGCCTTGGATTCGTTTCTTGGCAACTGACCAGCTCACCACCAACACCGCTTCGCAATTCACGCCATGAACCTTGACACGATTCCTTTGTTTCCGCTGTCGCACGGCGTATTTCCCGACGGCATGTTGCAGCTGCAAATATTTGAAGTCCGCTATTTGGATTTGATCAAACGTTGCCACCGCGAGCACACACCTTTTGGCGTGACTTGGATCAAAACAGGCCGCGAGGTGCTGGTGCCTGGAGAACAACCTTTGATGCATGCGCATGGCTGCATGGCGCATATCCGTGAATTTGAACAAATCCAGCCCGCATTACTGCGTGTGGTGTGTCAGGGTGGTCTGAGGTTTGAACTGCATGATGTGACACCGGGCCCCTATGGTGTGTGGCAAGGCCATGTCACATATATGCCGCAAGACCCGATATCGCCACTGCCTGCCGAGTGGCAAATGCACGCAGACCATTTGGGGCAATGGATTGCGAATGCTCAGCAACAAGGGGTAGAAAACAAGCTGCCATTGTTTGCACCTTACCAGTTGGACGATTGTGGTTGGTTAGCCAACCGTTTGGCAGAAGTTTTGCCGATGGAGCCTGAGCATAAACAACTGCTACTGGCACAAACTGACCCGCGTCAACGCATGGCCAGCGTGGTTGAGTTCTTAACGCAAGCTTGACCCTGAAGAGGCAGTTGACAAGCAAGAGAAACCGAGACTCTCTCACTCGTAGTAGGGATGATGATTCCACTATGGCATGAAGGCACACAGCAAGAGCGCTTCTCGTCAAGCTAATAACAAATCGCTCAGGCTGCGCGCGACCACTTTGGTGGCGCGACGCAAATCTTCTAAGTCAATCCGTTCATCAGCGCGTTTTGCGTGCGACTCCAGCACGGTACGCGGGCCTGCACCGTAAATCACGCCGGGAATACCGCGTTCCACATACAAACGCACATCTGTATACAGCGGCGTTCCCAGGGCAGGTATGGGTTCTCCAAAGACTTCGCCGCCGTGCTTTTGCAACGCATCTACCAGCGGTTTATTACCGGCCAATGGCTTCATGGCATTGGCCATCAACATGCGTTTGATATCTATGCGCACCGCATCTTGCGGGTCGCGTTTGGCATTGTGTTCGCGCACGGCATTGCCCAGCAGTTCCCGAATTTGCGCTTCCACCTCTGCAGGGTTTTCCTCGGGGATCATGCGTCTGTCAAGTTTGAACATGACCTTGCCCGGGATCACATTGGTGTTGGTGCCGCCTTCGATCAGCCCGATATTGAGGTAGGGGTGGCTGATGCCTTCTACTTGTGAGCGAATAGATTTGTACAAAATGTTTTGAGCATACAAAGCGTTGAGCAAAACCACGGCCGCTTGCAAAGCGTCAACGCCGCTATCGGGTATGGCGGCATGTGCCATGCGACCGTGGACGGTGACTTCCATTTGCAAACAACCGTTATGGGCAGTGACCACTTGGTAGCTGAAGCCTGCTGCAATCATCAAATCCGGACGGGTGTGACCGTTGGCCAGCAACCAACCGGGGCCCAACTCACCGCCAAATTCTTCGTCGTAGGTGAAATGCAGTTCGATCGAGCCTTTGCTGGGTTTTGCCACTGCTTCTAGAGCGCGAACTGCAAATGTAAAGGTGGAAAAATCACACTTGCTGACAGCAGAAGCGCGGCCAAATAATTTGCCGTCAACAATCTCTGCACCATAGGGATCGTGCGTCCAGCCTTCACCTGGGGGCACGACATCACCGTGCGCATTCAAAGCCACCACGCGACCTTCGCCGTAACGCCTGCGAACGATCAGGTTGGTGACAGAGGTCAAACCATGGGCTTTTACCAGCGCTTGCGGAATTTCAAATTGTTCGGCCTGCATGCCCATGTGTTGCAGCAATTCTGCGGTCCGAATCGCATGGGGTGTGTTGTTGCCGGGTGGTGTGTCTGTCGGCACGCGCACCAGCTCTTGTAAAAACTTCACTTGCTCGTCAAAGTGCTGGTCAATCCATTGGTCAATGCGCTCGTAAGTGTTCATGGAATATTCAGGGTTGACTGGTCGGAATGAAGGGGTGCTGGACTTTCCAATGGCGCGCGATGTCTATGCGTTTGCAGATCCACACTTTGTCGCGCTTTTGTACATGGTCCAAAAATTTTTGCAGCGCCAGCATACGACCAGGTCTGCCCAGCAGTCGGCAATGCATGCCCACGCTCATCATTTTGGGAGTCGTCTCACCTTCAGCGTACAGCACATCAAAGCTGTCACGCAGATAGACAAAAAAATCTTCCGCTTGCGAGAACCCCTGCGGCAGCGCGAAGCGCATATCGTTGACATCAAGCGTATAGGGCACCACCAGGTGCGGCAGCACTTGACCATCGGACTTGCGCACTTTCATCCAAAAGGGCAAATCGTCGCCGTAGTAATCGCTGTCATATTCAAAACCGCCTTGGTCCAGCAACAAACGGCGTGTGTTGGGGCTGTCACGGCCGGTGTACCAACCTGTCGGTGCGTGCCCCGTCATCTGCCGAATAATCTCAATACCGGTTTGCATGTGTTGCCGCTCGGTGGCTTCATCCAGTTGCTGGTAGTTAATCCAGCGCCATCCATGGCACGCAATTTCATGCCCAAGCTCAACAAATGCGGCGGTCAATTCAGGGTGCCGCTGCAAAGCCATGCTCACACCAAACACAGTCAACGGCAAATGCCTTTTTTCAAATTCTTTCAACAGACGCCAGACCCCGACACGCGAGCCGTATTCGTAAATGCTTTCCATGGTCAGATGTCGATCGGCAAAGCTGGGTGGATTGAACATTTCTGACAGAAATTGTTCGGAGCCAGGGTCGCCATGTAGGTTGGCGTTTTCTGCGCCTTCCTCGTAATTCAGAACAAATTGGAGAGCGATTCTGGCACCACCGGGCCAATTGGCATGAGGCGGGTTGCGACCATAGCCAATCAGGTCTCTGGGGTAGGGTTGCGTGGCATCGTAAGTCATGCCAAATACTACCCGATGCCCGAGTCCTTTTCCTGTTCAGCGGCTTCCTTCGCCTTGTTGTGCCGCATCCGCAAAGGGGTACCCAACAAGTACAGCACCAGACCCAGCGGCAATATGCCGTAGAACACAAATGTCATGATGGCGCCGAGCAAACTGCCATTGCTGGCCACGGCTTCCACCACGGCCATCAATGTGACCACGAACATCCAGGCAATCGCAACGATATACATCATGGGTGAATAGCCCCAATTACCTTATCAGACACAAGGAAAATTAGCTGCCATCACCTCGCGCACTACGCTTGCCGCGTTATAGCGAAGCAGGTCAGGGCGTTGTTGCATTTGCAAGCGCACCAAGTCAGTGATGGTATTTATCTCGGTTTTTTCATCCATACAAACTGGCGAGGACTTCGTCAACATCAAGCTATCCACCACGCCCATGATGTAGTTGCGTCCATTGAAACGGATGGTTTCTGATTCAGACAATAGACTGGCCTGCAATTCTGAGGCAGTTAAGAAGCGAGTGCTTTTGGCAGCAAACGCTTGAGCAGGCAGAACGCTGATCAGCAGGCCTGCCAAGCATGCAAGGCCCTGAAATTTAAGGCGCTTCAACCGTGACTTTCATGCTGCTGTACCAAGCTGACAATTGCGCAATTTCTGCGTCAGTGAGCGGCTTGGCAATCACACCCATGACTTCATGATGGCGTTTACCGCTTCGGTAGTTCTTCAACTGCTCACTTAAATAAATAGCTTGTTGACCCGCGAGATTGGGGGCGCTGGGCATGCTGGCAATACCGTTGACGCCATGGCATAGCGCACAACCAGTATCGGCTTTAGCCCGTCCGGCAGCAATATCGTCTGCAAAGCACACGCTGGCAGATAAAAAAAGCAAAGCAATGGTTTTTTTCATAATGTTCTCGTAAAAAATGGGGCCTCCGAAGAGGCCCCACTGTGCTTTCTTCAGTTGAACACGGGTTGTTCACCCGTGCTACAAACTGAATCAGTTGCCTGTGTAGCTGATGCGATAGATGGCGCCAGCGTAGTCGTCAGACACGAGGATAGAACCATCAGGCAGGTTTGCCACGTCAACAGGACGGCCCAACGCGCGGTTGGTGACCTTGTCGAGGAAACCATCTGCAAACACTTCAGCAGCGCCTGCATTGCCATCGGCATTGATTGGCACGAAGTTGATCAGGTAACCGCTAGGCGTTGAACGGTTCCAAGAACCGTGCGCTGCCACAAACATGCCGCCGCGGTATTTTGCGGGGAAAGCTGTGCCGGTGTAGTGGCTGACGCCCAACTGTGCTTGGTGCGCTGGGAATTCCACTTGAGGCGTGATCATGCCTTCTGGTTCAGGCATGTTGGCCAAGTCTGGCGCAGCCGCAGAACCTGCCACTTTGAAGCGGCCGTTGTAGAAGGGGAAACCGAAGTGTTCGCCAGCCTTGGACAGTTTGTTCAACTCGCCGGGAGGGATATCGTCGCCCAGTCCGTCAACTTGGTTGTCGGTGGTCCAGATGTCGCCCTTTGTGCCGATAGTGATACCAGCGGGGTTGCGCATGCCTTTGGCATAGACCATGCGGCCTGTACCGTCGAGGCCGTTGTAGCGAATCACGCCACCGATGCCGACTTCTTCATACAAAGCGACTTTGTCTTTGGGCTGCACGTTGTAAGGCTGACCCAATGTGACGTAGATTTTTCCTTCGTTGTCGATTTTGCAAACACGACCTGTGTGGTTGAAAGATTGCTCTTCCACAGGAATCATTTTGCCTTCAGGAACCACTACGCCCACTGCGACGTCTGGACCTTCATAGAAGTATTCAGCGGCAGGGAAGTGCAACATGCGGTTAGATTCAGCCACAACCAAGAAACCGTCTTTGGTGAAACACACACCGTTGGGGTTGCTGAATTTGATGGCGGGAGCGAAAGGCTTGACTTCAGTAGCAGCGTCACCGTTGTTACGGTTTGTCACGGCCCACACGGTGGTTTTGCGGGTACCAACGAACAACATGTTGGTAGAAGGCGCAACAGCCATGTAACGCGCATCAGGCACGACAGCATACAAATCAATTTTGAAGCCATCGGGCAACTTGACTTTTTTCAAGTTGGCGCGGATCGCGTCAGCATTCTTTCCTTCTTGTGGAATGGTTGGAATGTTCATGTTGGTGTCAGTGTTGCCCATGCGTTGCAGGGTGGACAGGTTTTTGTCCTGGGCAAAAGTTGTCGTAGCGACCAACGCTGTAACGGCCAAGGTGATGGCAGAGATATTTTTAAAGATCACTTAGATTCCTCTAGCAGAAAAAAAAGGCAACATAGCCTGTAATGATGTTAGCGATTCGTTGGGAAATCAAAAAATCAAAAACCCCAGCGATTAAGGTCCTTTAAATTTAATTACTTAATATTATTAAAAATAAGGCTGCTAATATATTTTTCGTCAATCAATTCAAGGATTTTCAGGCTTTCTCAACATCAGTGCCGAGCGCTTGCAAGAAGCCACCAACACATTGTGCTGGTTATATCCTCGGTGTTCAAAAATCACGATCCCGTTATGGGGCCTTGATTTGCTGTCGCGCAACTCCATCACTTCGGTTTCAACATGCACTGTGTCACCGTGAAACAACGGCTTAGGAAAGCGCACGTCGTCCCAGCCCAAATTGGCCACGGTGGTGCCAAGCGTGGTGTCTCCGACGGAAACGCCTACGATCAAACCCAATGTAAAAACGCTGTTGACAATACGTTGTCCGTATTCCGTGTGGTGCTTGCAATATTCTTCATCCAGATGCAGCGCAGCAGGGTTGTGCGTGAGCGCGGAAAACATGATGTTGTCCATTTCAGAAACCGTACGGCGAATGGCATGCTTGAACACTTGCCCCACAAAAAATTCTTCGAAATAAAGGCCTGCCATTTCAGTGTCCGTTTCTGGTTGAAAGCAGGCGAAGTGCCTGTGTCAGGTGCGGTTTGTCGACCATTTTGCCGTCCAGTTGCACAGCCCCTGCGCCACCCGATTGGGCGAACGCATCCACAATGCGTTGTGCGTGTTGCAGTTCTTCAGGCGAGGCAGTGAAGCCTGCGTTGATGATGGCCACCTGGTCCGGGTGAATCGCCAATTTGCCGCTGAAGCCTTGACGCCTGGCACGTTGCACATCGGCTTGCAAACTGTCGGCATCGCGAAAGTCCACGCTCAAGGTGTCAATCGCTTGCACACCGGCGTGAGCGGCCGCGAGCAAACACAATGAACGTGCCAGCACAAAGGTGTCGTCAAATTCGCCATTGTCTTTTTTGTTGGTACTCGCGCCCACCGCAGTGGCCAAATCTTCCGCGCCCCAGGTCAGGCCGGCCAGTCGAGCCGAGCAGCCGGCATAGCTGTTCAAAGCAAACAAAGCACCTGCCACTTCAGTGGCCACGGGCAATATGCGTGTGAGTCCAGCTTTGATGCCTTCGCGTTGTTCAAGTGCGCTTAAAAAATGGTCGAGTTGCAGCACATCGCTGGCATTGAGTGGCTTGGGCAACACAATGCCATCGGGCTTACCAGGCATTACAGCCACCAAGTCCGGTAACGACAGTGGCGTGTTCAGCGGATTGATGCGCACCCAGACTTGTTGGCTCGAACGGTCATGGGATTTTAAATAGTCCAACACCAATCCGCGTGCGGCGGGCAAGCGGTCTTGCGACACCGCGTCTTCCAGGTCCAATAACAGGGCATCCGCGCCGGTGCTTGCGGCTTTGGCCAATTTTTTCTCACTGTCGCCGGGGACAAACAGCAGGGATTTGAGCGTCATGGATGGTGATCCTTCAATGGGGATTGCATGCTAACAAACTGCATCTCGCCGGTTTTCGAGAGTGTTGGGCATGAAAAACCTTGCATCCAAAGGAATAAATCGCCATAAAAAGGGTCAACAGCTCATCAACGACAATCTAAGTCTTGCTTGATCCACATAACGATATTTTTTCTGAGACATTGAATGAAACCCGACACCATTGAAGCGACTTTGCCTGCGATTGATGTCACTGAGTTGCGCCGCTGTCTCGGAACCTTTGTGACCGGTGTGACCGTCATGACAGCGCTGGACGCGGATGGTCAGCCTGATGGCATCACCGCGAATTCATTCAGTTCGTTGTCTCTGGACCCGCCGTTGATTGCCTGGAGCCTGCGTTTGCAATCGCGCAGTTTCCAAACATTCAAAAACGCCCAGCGTTTTGCCGTCAATATATTGGCGCAAGACCAAGTGTCTGTGTCCAACCGGTTCGCGACTTCGGGTGTGAAAAATTTTGCAGAGGTGCCCCACACACTAGGCCTTGGCGGCGTGCCGTTGATCGAGGGTTGCGCTTCTTACCTTGAATGCAGTTTAGAAGCCACTTACCCCGGCGGTGACCATGAACTGTTTGTAGCGAGGGTAGAGCGGATTCAGATGAACGATAAGAAGCCGTTGGCCTATGGCAATGGCGGGTATTTAGGCGTTGAGGTTTTGGATAAGGGCTAGGGCAAGACCTGAAGTAACTCATCGCGGTTGACATCTGTCGCTGAACATTTACTAACTGCTTAACTTTATAGAGCAGCAACTTAAAAATAGTTCATTTTTTCCGCTTATTGGCGTTTTTTTATTGCTAAATAAACTTTATTGACTATTATTCACATGGCAGATTCAAGTTTGAAGCGCAACGCGCTTGAGTGATTGTTGAAACACCTCTGCAGGTGTTTTCTCATTGCGTGTCTTAACCAATCTTTGACGGCGTATAACAATTGTTGACACGAATTTACCTTGTTGATACATTTGTTGAAACATTTAGGAGTGAGATATGAGTTCTATTGCGAGTCAAATCAGTGTGTGGGGAAATGGGCTAGCGCTTCGACTTACCAAGCCCATGGCCAAAGAAGCCGGTGTTGTTGAAGGTACGCCAGTGCGAGTCACCGTCAAACCGGGGCGTATCGTGATTGAGGCAGAAACCGAGTTAAGCCTAGATGAGATGTTGGCGGCCTTTGACCCTCAAAAACATGGAGGCGAACTGATGGCAGACGCTCCCGTAGGCGTTGAGGTCTTCTCTTGATGGCTACGCGTAAATCTGCGATTTGGGCGCCTGAGCGTGCAGAAATTATTTTTATCCAATACAGCCCCCAAGTTGGCGTGGAAATGCCCAACGATCGCCCAATGCTCGTCATCTCTACAAAGACATTTGCAGAGAAAACAGGCGTAGTTGTAGGGTTCCCTATGACCCACTCAAGTCAGCACGCTGACAATCCGTTTGCAATTACTGCCCCGGCAGCAAATGGAGAGATTGGTTACTTGCTGACTCACCAGCCAAAGTCATTCGATTGGAAAAAACGCAACGCACGACCGCATCCATGGGGCACTGGCCACACAAAATTACTTAGCGCAGCACTAAAGCGTTTTGATAACGTTTTTAATATTTGTGAGCACTGATATCAAGGGAATAGCCCGTCATTTCACAGTTGTTCACCGCATGCAACAGGGGCCT
>CAMDSU010000047.1 GCA_945907335.1 Bordetella parapertussis
AATCATCGCGGTGACTTGGTCTAAGGATTGCTGAATGCGCAACACATCATCCGCATTACCTTTGGCAAAGTCCACACCGGCCTGGTAAATACTGGCCAAATGGTGCATGGGCAACCAAGACTCGAGCGAACCACGCGGGGTGGGAATCATGCGGTTGTTGGTCGGTACACCTGCGGTGCCAGCCTTGCCATGTTTATAGCCTTCCATGAACACCTGCTCAATATGCTGGCGTAACACGGGTTCGTAATGCGGTTTGAGGGTGCCCACAAATTTGGCGTCCACACCCGGCACCGGAATGCCGCTCATGGCGTCCCACAGGCTTTTACCGGACAACTCGCCAAACAAACCGTCGTTATAGGTTTGCGGCATGTCAGGCTTGGCATAGCTTTGGTAGATCACATTGACCTTGTCGATGATGTAGAGCACCAGGATAAATACCAGCAACAAACCCCAGGCAAAGAAAAGTTGAAAAAAGCTGTTCATGCTGCCCTCCTGCCTGCTTTATCAGAGGTGTGTCCTTCCACTTGCAAGGTGCCGCGCAATTTTTTCACCACGGCAGACAAAATTTGGCTGACGCGGGATTCACTGACTTCAAGCACTTCACCAATTTCTTTCAAATTCAATTCTTCGACGTAATAGAGTTGCATCACCAGTTGCTCGCGCTCTGGCAATTGGGCAATCGCATCTGTCACGGCTTGCATGAATTCAGCTTCTTCCACGATCACATCTGGCTGGTGTGAGGCGTCATCGGCAATGCTCATGACTTCTTCGGTGACCACTTCCAGCGAGTAGGTTTCAAAGCGTCTGGCCTTGCCCCGTTCTTTTTGGAAGTCTTCCAAATCTTTGCCCATGTACTCGGCAATTTCAGCTTGGGTAGGCGCACGGCCCAGTTCAGCCGACAAGGCATGCAAGGTTTCGTTGTGTTCTTTGTTAAATGCCACGGCCGAGCGCGGCAAGAACGACAAGCGTCTGACCTCGTCCAGCATGGCACCGCGCACACGGCTATGGGCAAAGTTTTCAAAGTCCACGCCTTTGGTGGCGTCAAACACACGGGAAGCTTCTAGCAATCCCATCATGCCGACTTGAATCAGTTCATCCAGTTCCATATAGGCAGGAACGCGTGCTTTCAAATGCAAGGCGACGCGCTTGACCAAACCTAAATGGTTGAGCACCAGTTCTTCGCCTTGCGGCCTGGCCTGGCTGTACATCTGCATGGGGGTCAAAGTACGCATCATTGATTCGCACTGCTTTTCAGCAGGCGCTCCATGAAAAATTGCAAACCACCCGACGGGTGATCAATGGGTCTGAGCTGAGTGCATAACTCAGCCAGTCTGCGAAAGTCGCGGGCAGCAGCAGTACCGGGTGCCAACTCCATGACCGATTGGTATTTTTTGAGTGCAGCCAGCACCATTTCATCCCGCTCAATGGCCGTGAGATAGTGGATGGATTCGTTCAGAAAACGCATGCAGACATCGTTCAAACGCTGGTAGAGCTTCCAACCTTGCGTTTGTGTGTCGACCAAATTGGGAATCAGGTAGATCTCGTCCAATTGCATTTCCTGCGACATCACTTTGATCGTGCCGTACGCATCTGCAATGGAGGAAGGGTCATCTTGCACCACCACAAAGCGGCGATGGCAGGCAGACAAGAAAGCCAGCACGGACGGTGAAATACCTGCGGCAACGTCAACTATCAAGTAGTCAACGCTTTTGCCCAAATTGCTGAACGCTTGCACGATGCTGGCCGCCTGAATATGACTGAGTGCAGCCAACTCTTGCATGCCCGATGCGCCAGGAATCAGTTGTATGCCTTGGCGGGTTTTGAGGGTGATTTCTTCCAGCGTTTTTTGACCCGCCAGAAAATGGCTGAGGTTGTATTCGGCGCGTGCACCCAACGCAATTTGTGCGTTGGCCAGGCCCAGGTCGGCGTCAAACAACATGACATCGTGGCCACGCTGCGCCAAAGCCACGGCGAGGTTGATCGCCACAGTGGTTTTGCCTACCCCGCCCTTGCCGCTGGCAATGCCGATGACCTCGGTGGTTTTAAGCTTGCTCATGCGTTACCCCTGTGTGCTGTGCCGCCAATCGGCTGATTCTGGCAGATGCCATGGCCATGGTGCTGCGAAAATCTTCTTGTGTGCTGTCAATTTGGTGTGCGGTCAACTGTGTCAGTGCAAGACCGACCAGTTCTTCGACATGCAATTGACGGCTGCAGTCACCTGTGCGCTCACCTCGGCTGACATGGCTGACGCCAACATGGCCTTCGGTGAGCACTTGAATGAGTGACCACGGTTGTGTGGCTTCATCGAGTTTGCTGACCATCAGACTTTGCCACTGTATGCCTTGCGTGGAGAGCAAGCGACGCAACAGTGATTGCGAAGCATCTGCGGGCACAACCACATGGAACTGTGCACTGGCTGCAATGCCAGCAATTTCTGCTACGCGCTCTGCCATTTGCACCCCGGGGGTGTCAATCACGATGCATTTGCGGTGGCCGTGTTCTTCCAACAGCAGTTTCAACATGGTGATGTTGGTGGCGCGAAAGCAATCCACACCAGACTGTGCGCTGAGTAATTGGGTTTGGTTCCAGGCACCGGCGCGTTGGTCGCTGAAACTGATCACCGCCACTTGTTCGCTGCCAAGGCTGACACTGGCGTGCTGCGCCATGCGTGCCACCATCAAAGATTTGCCAGAACCCGAGGGTCCCGCCAACACATGGATACCTGTATCTGACACAGACACATGGGTTTGCTGCATGGAATGGCACAACTGGCGGCGAATTTCTTCGAGCGCCGGTTCGGTATCTTCAAAACTTTGGATGCTGTCAATCAACAAAGCCCGTAATGCCACTGGGATGGCGGCTTCTTGCAGGGCATTGCGAAGCGGATGCAAATTGCGCGACAGGCCGGCACCTTGCCAAGCCATTTGCTGGCTGAGCTTGAATTCTTTGCGCAACACGGCCAGCTCTTCGCGCACCATGTCGACAATTTCTCGGCTGCGCATCTTGTCGCGTTCTTCTTGCGCGGCCAGTAATTTTTCAGCGGAAACTGTATCCACAGCGACCACAGAGGATTGACTGACTGCATTTACTGTGGCCTTTTCTGTTGCCGTGTCTTTGGCTTTCCCAGTTGTTATTTCTTCCACGGACTGCGCTTTTAACTGGGCCGCTGGTACAAATCCATCTGACGAAGCGGCTTTAGCAGGTTTGTTTTGACGTTTTTGACGACCTATGGTGTCGTCCAACACTTGACCAAAACTGGCAGGTGTTGCATCCATCATGGGGTTGTCTGACAACACATATGTTTTTTCGGTCGGCACAAAGATTTCTGCCACCGCTGTTTCTGCGTCCAAAGGCGCCACATCTACCGCCACGATCAATTCGGTTTGCCCGCGGACTTTGCTGCTGGAGATGACGAGCACGTCAGGTCCATACAAAGCCACGGCCTTTTCGTTAGCGGCTCGGGTATCGCGTGCCAGAATTCTTTTGAGTTCCATGGTATTTCTCGCAGGTCAGTGTTTTTATGTCAATCAAGTCCGGTTCAGGGCATTCACTGTGTGAATCACCTTGACAGCCTGGTCATCAGGAATTTCGCTGTATGACAGCACGGTCAAATCGTTCACGCGGAATCGCACCGCTTTGGACAACCAGCCGCGAATCAGTGGCGACACCACCAATACCGCTGCATGTCCTTCTTCTTCCATGGCGCGTGAGCCTTGGCGCAATGAATTGAACAGGTTTTCTGCCAAATTGGGTTCGAGCACCACCGGTTGGCCGGGCTGGCTTTGCTGCAACACGTTATGCAACAGTTGTTCCAAGCTAGGCTCAAGTGTCATCACAGACAAATTGTTCGATTCATCTACCAGCGCTTGCATGATCATGCGACCGAGTTTGGGGCGCACAGAGGCCGCCAGTTGCTCGGGGTCGGTGCTGCGGGCAGCGGCTTCGGTCAAAGTTTCCACAATAGAACGCATGTCGCGGATGGAAACGCCCTCGCCCAGCAACTGCTGCAGCACGCGGGTGACCACACCCAGGCTGAGTTTGCCCGGCACGAGTTCTTCGACCAATTTCGGCGATTTGGCAGACAGCTTGTCAAGCAATTGCTGCACTTCATCATGGCTCAACAAATCTGCTGAGTTCTCACGCAGTACTTTGTTCAAATGGGTAGCGATGGCGGTGCTGGCGTCAACCACGGTATAGCCCAATGTGCGAGCCACATCGCGTTGCGATGGTTCAATCCACACAGCCTCTAAGCCAAACGCGGGTTCGCGTGTCGGGGTGCCTTGCAATTCGCCATACACCTGACCGGGGTTGATCGCGAGTTCACGACCTACTTTGATCTCGCCTTTGCCACGCACCACGCCTTTCAAGACGATGTTGTAGCTGTCGGGGTCGATGTTCAAGTCATCGCGAATACGCACCGGTTGCACCAAAAAGCCCAACTCTGCCGACAATTTTTTGCGCACACCTTTGACACGGCTCATCAATTCACCGCCGGTTTCAGGGTTGACCAAGGGAATCAGGCCATAGCCAATTTCCAGACCGATCAAATCGACTTGGTCGACATCGTCCCAGTCCAAGTCTTTGGAAGCTTCGGACGTAGCGGCGGCTTGCGCCACGGCTTCTTGCGTGGCTTCTTCTTCCACTTCATTTTTGATCACCAACAAGCCCAGCCCCGCGGTGGCAGCAGCCAAGCTGATGAACATCAAATGCGGCATGCCGGGCACCAGTCCCAATATGACCAAAATAATGGCAGAAATAAACAGCGCAGACGGATTGGCCAATTGCGAACCGGCTTGCTCTGTGATCGATTCACTCGTGGTGACTCGCGTGACGATGATGGCGGTGGCCAATGACAACAGCAACGCAGGGATTTGCGCGACCAGACCGTCACCAATGGTCAGCAATGTGTAAATTTTTCCCGCCTCAGACACAGACAGGTCATGCTGGATCACACCAATCGCCAAACCACCGACCAGGTTGATCAACAGAATCAGCAAACCAGCGATGGCGTCACCGCTGACAAATTTAGAAGCACCGTCCATGGCACCAAAGAAATCTGACTCTTGGGCCAACTCTTCGCGGCGTTTTTTGGCGGTGGCTTGGTCGATCACACCGGCGTTCAAATCCGCGTCAATCGACATTTGTTTGCCAGGCATGGCGTCCAAGGTGAAACGGGCATTCACTTCAGATACCCGGCCCGCACCTTTGGTCACCACAATAAAGTTGATGATCATCAAAATCGCAAAAATGATGAAACCCACCACATAATTTCCAGCAATCACGAATTCGCCAAAGGCCGCCACCACTTTGCCAGCGGCTTCGTGGCCGGTATGCCCTTCCACCAAAATGATTCGGGTGGACGCCACGTTCAACGCCAAACGCAACATGGTGGCAAACAACAACACGGTGGGAAATGAGGAAAATTCCAACGGTTTGCGGGTGTTGATGGCAATCATGATGATCACCAAGCTCGCCACAATATTGAAAGTAAACAAAAAATCCAACAAGATGGGCGGCAATGGCAGCACCAACATGGCCATGATCAACAACACCAGCACGGGAATTCCCAGACCGGTGTAGTCAAACTTGGCCAAGTTCTGTCGAATCGTTGACAGGCTCAAAGTGCTCATTGTGGCTTTTCTCTTGTTTTTGAAACGTTAAGAATTCATTTGTTCTGGTTTTTTCAGAACCATCGAACATGTGAAGCAATGGATGTGCCAACCCTTGTTATGTGTTGGCAGACCCGCCCCCAAGATCACGGCAGCTTGTACTGGCAGCGGCAAGCTATTTCCAGTCACGGTTCTTGCTTAGTAGAAGCTATCTTCAAAGAAACCACTGAACGGATATGAACTTATCTGCATTGAACCCACCCCAGGTCAACCACCCAAACAACAAAGTGGCTGAGACTTCTGTCTCTGGCAACGAAGCTGTGCGCTTGAAATCTGAGGCTTTGTCGGGCGCTGACTTCGCCAGTTA
Source organism: Bordetella parapertussis (assembly GCA_945907335.1). Lineage (GTDB taxonomy): Bacteria > Pseudomonadota > Gammaproteobacteria > Burkholderiales > Burkholderiaceae_C > Limnohabitans. The sequence goes on from CAMDSU010000047.1 coordinate 5,977, forward strand.
TTTGCACAACCAGGTTCAATCGCTCAAACATGCACAGCGGCCGACTTTTGCCGTTGCAGACAAGGCTTTGCCACCACCTACCGCCAAAAACGATGCCAGGTTGAACAAAGACAAGCCTGGCGACGATTCTGGCCATGACAAACCCTTGGCCTCCGACGCCCACAAGGCCCAACAACAACGCCAGGCAGCTGCCAAGGCCGCACAGGCAGACAAAAGCAATGACAGTACCGATGGTGATGAAAAAGTCACCGATCGGCAGGCGCAAGACCGTATCCAAGAGGCCACAGAAGCGCAAATCAGCCAGCAACAGGCACAGCTCGCGGCAGATGCGCAGACCGCACAAGCCGTGTCGGATCAAATGCAAGCCGCTCTTGTTGGCAGTGCAGACCAGACCAACGAGTTGAGCGCAGATAGCGACCAGGCGACTGGCTTGGCCGGACAAAATGCGACGCTCACCACCATCGCGGTCAGCGACAAATTACAAATCATCACCACGGCCAATGCCGCCGCCAGCGAGCAAAGCGTGGCCGATTTCGCGCTGGCCATGGGCTTGGACCCAAACCAAGTGAAAACCTTGTTTGGTGAATCTGCAGCCAACGCTGCGGCAGCCAAACTGGCCGGCAGCAATCCTTCCACCCAGCAAATATTGGGCATCAATAGCTCGCCTGGCTTGGGCTTGACCGCCGATGCGGCGAGTGCTGTGGACAGCGGTAAATCCATGGCATTCAGCGCACAAGCGTTGGCCGGCAGCGGTTTGGCCGTTGCCATGGACGGCCCAGTCAGTACGGCGGACTTCCAAACATTACAAGCCCAAGCCCCTGCCATCACTGCCGATGCACAAGACATGCTGGGCAAAATGGAGAACCTGCAGATTCAATTAGGCAGCGCACAGGCACCACTCACAGCGGGTAATTCATCACCGGCCAGCACGCTGGCCGTGCTGTCCATGATGGACACGCAATTGCGCGCCGAAGACATCGAAGCCTTGAAAAATGAATTCGATGCCCTGTCAACATTTGACAGCCTGCCTGCTGTGGGCAAAGACGTGAATGCGACGCCGCTGTCCCCATTGACCAACCGGCCTGCAGCTCTTGCCCAAGCACCCACCGCCCCAGCATTTGCCAACAACCCGGACATGGCGCAAACCTTTGACAAATTGAGCCAAAAACTGACCACGGAATTGGCCGCTCGCATGCATGAAAAACTCAATGCCGGCGAATGGAAAATGAAATTTGCGCTCAAGCCCGCCAGTTTGGGCTTGGTTGATGTTCAATTGGAAATGAGAGACGGAAAACTGAGCGCCCACTTTCAATCCGACACCAACTTGACAAAAGATTTGCTGCAAAACGGTAGCCAACGACTGAAAGACGCCCTGGCCGATTTGGGCATGAACAATGCGTCCGTGTTTGTGGCCCAAGGCCAAGCACAAGGCCAAGGAGCGCAAGGCCAATCTGCTAGATCTGGCAAATTCACACAAGGTAACGATAATCGTGAGAAACTGTCGGAAGAATCTGGCCTGAAAATTGCTGGAGATAGAACATCTCGGCGTGACGAGCGTTCACAATTCGACAGTTACGCCTGAACATTCAGTTAAATAGGAGATTTCCATGGCAACCGCAGCACCTGTCACCGAAGCCGAAGCCGGTTCGGACGAGCCGAAAAAGAAAAAACCGATTTTGTTGATTGTCGGTATCGTTGTGTTGGCCATCGTTTTGATGGTGGGCATCGCGTTTGGTACCTTGTATTTTTCCGGTTACTACGAGAAAAAAGCCGAATTGGCCGCCATGGACAAGCTCGAAGAACTCGAGGCTGCTGCCACCAAAGCCAAGGACGAAGCACCTGCCAAACTGAAAAAAGAAGCGCCCGAAGCAACACGTTTCGAGAAAAACTATTTTCAAGTTGAAAAAGAATTGATGACCAACATCACCGGCTCGAAAAAAGTCATGGTGGTGCAAATCGCGATCATGACGCATTACGACTCGCGCGTGTTTGACAACATCAAAAAGCATGAATTTGCGTTGCGCTCAGCCATGCTGGACTTGATGCGCCAGACCACAGAGGCCGAGGCCAGCAAGCCTGAATTCCGCAAAGAATTGGCGGTCAAGCTCAAAGACATCATGAACGCATTGCTCGAAGAATACGAAGACTTCGGCGGTGTTGAAGAGGTCATGTTTACTTCATTTGTCATGCAGTAAAGGCCCATGGCAACCCGACAAAACTTACTCAGTCCGGAAGAACTGTCTGCCCTGTCAGAAGGGCTGAAAGACGGTTCGCTCGAAGCGGACACCGGTTTCAACACCGGGGTGCGGGTGCGCAAACACGACCTGGCCAGCGAGAACAGCAGCCTGGGTGTGAATGTGTCGTCGATCGACATGATCAACGAGCGCTTTATCCGCATGTTCCGACTGGGTTTGCTGGAAGTCCTTCGTACCACGCCGCGCGTCAACCCGACGCGTGTGCAAATCATGAAGTTTGGTGATTACCTCGCCATGCTCAAAGCACCGTTGTCGGTCAACACCATTCGCATCAACCCGATGCGTGGCAATTCGGTCATCATCATCGACCCGAATGTGGTGTTCAGTTCTTTGGACAGTTTTTTTGGCGGATTCGGCAAAGGCGTGTCAGATTTGCCGCCGGGTCGTTTGTTCACCGCCACTGAAACACGCATCATCCACATTATTTTGGAAGTGTTTTTCCGCTCGCTCAAAGAAGCGTGGGGACCGGTACTGGAAATCGATTGCGAGCAAGTGAGCTCAGAGATCAACCCGCAGTTCGCGCAAATTGCCGATGAAAACGACTTGGTGGTGCTGAGCCGATTTGAAGCCGAAGCCACTGCATCCGGCGGGCGCGGCTTCATCGATTTGGTCTATCCCTATGCCACCCTCAAGCCCATGCGCGATTTATTGCGCAACCGCGTGGCCTCCGGCGATGGCAATGAAGAATCAGACAAAGTCTGGCGTGAAGATTTGGCAGTTGCTGTGGGTGATTCGCTCATAGACATCAAAGTAAACATGGGCCATGTCAAAACGACCTTGCACCATTTGCAAACCATGAAGGAAGGCGACATGCTGTTCTTCAAGAAACCCGAATTGGCGCAATTCTTGGCCAATGACGTGCCCTCTTTCGGGGTCAATATCGGTACCCGCGGCTCCAATGTGGCTGTGCGGATTGAAAAACAAATTGTCCCCGGACAAACTTAAAGCAGGCAGGAGCACGCGATGAACGACACCACCACTGAACCCCAAGACCAGGAACCCGAGTCCAGCAATATGCCGCCGACGTCGGAAGAATTTCATGTCTCACAGCCCGGCAATATCAACCCTGAAGTGCTGCAAAACATTTCTGTCAACTTGTCGATTGAAGTCGGACGCACCAGTATCAAGATCAAAGATTTGATGCGCCTGACCCAAGGCAGCGTGGTGGAACTCGACCGCATTGCCGGCGAACCGCTTGACTTGCTGGTCAACGACACGGTGGTGGCGCAAGGCGAGGTGGTGCTGGTCAATGACCGCTACGGCGTGCGCTTGACTCGCGTGGTGCCTTCAACCGACCGCTTGAAATCGCTCTAAGCGCACAAGCCCTAAACACTGGCCGCTCTCCCCCGGACTTGCTCAGAACAAGCACCGGGATGTGCGGCTGTTTTTTTATTCCGTGATCACCAACTCACCGCGCAGTGAATGCGGCAAAGCTTGGGTGATGCGCACATCAATCATCTGACCGACCAAGCGGGCTGACTGCGGCCCGCCATCAAAATTGACGATACGGTTGCACTCGGTGCGACCCATCAACTCAGCCGCGCTTTTGCGCGACGGCCCTTCCACCAGAATGCGTTGTACCGTGCCCATGCGGCTTTCGCTGATGCGTCTAACGTTGTCTTCCACGGTCGCCTGCAAATGCTGCAAGCGTTTGAGCTTGACTTCATGCGGTGTGTCGTCCGCCAAATTGGCCGCCGGTGTGCCCGGGCGCGGACTGAAGATGAAACTGAAGGACGCGTCAAAACCGATTTCGGTGATTAACTTCATCAGCTTGTCGAAATCTTCTTCGGTTTCGCCGGGAAAGCCGACGATGAAATCCGAACTCATGGAAATATCTGGGCGCACCGCGCGCAGTTTGCGGATCGTGCTTTTGTATTCCATGGCGGTGTAACCGCGCTTCATCGCCATCAATATGCGGTCGCTGCCGTGCTGCACCGGCAAATGCAAATGGCTCACCAGTTGCGGCACTTTGGCATACACATCGACCAAGCGCTGGGTGAACTCATTCGGATGGCTGGTGGTGTAGCGGATGCGCTCAACACCGGGAATCTCGGCGATGTATTCAATCAACAAAGCAAAGTCTGCAATTTCAGATGTGCCGCCCATGTTGCCTCTGTAGGCGTTGACGTTTTGCCCCAGCAGCGTGATCTCTTTCACACCCTGTGCGCACAAACCGGCGACCTCGGTCAACACATCGTCCAGCGGCCGGTTGATTTCCTCGCCGCGTGTGTAGGGCACCACGCAATAGCTGCAGTATTTGGAACAGCCTTCCATGATGGACACAAAAGCCGACGCGCCGTCCACCCGCGCAGGCGGCAAATGGTCAAATTTTTCAATCTCGGGAAAACTGATGTCAACCTGCGGTTTGTTCAATGCTTGGCGTTGGTTGAGCAACTCGGGCAAGCGGTGCAAGGTTTGCGGGCCGAACACCACATCCACATATGGCGCACGCGCGATGATGGCCGCGCCCTCTTGGCTGGCCACGCAGCCGCCGACAGCGATTTGCACGCCTTTTTTCTTTAAATGCCGCACGCGCCCCA
>CAMDSU010000048.1 GCA_945907335.1 Bordetella parapertussis
AGCGCCGCCGCCGTGCGGGCAAGCACCGCCATAGGTGTCGACAATGATTTTGCGTCCGGTCAAACCGCAATCACCTTGCGGGCCGCCGACCACAAAACGACCGGTCGGGTTGATCAGGTAACGTGTGTCTTTCAGCCATTCTTTGGGCAGCACAGGCTTGATGATTTCTTCGATCACGGCTTCAATGAAAGAGGCTTTCATCTTGGTCGGTGTTTCGCTTTGGTCCGGGCTGTGCTGCGAAGAGAGCACCACGGTGTCAATGCTGTGGGGTTTGCCGTCCACATAACGCATGGTCACTTGGCTCTTTGCGTCCGGGCGCAAAAACGGCATGCGGCCGTCGCGGCGCAGTTGCGCTTGGCGCTCGACCAATCGGTGCGCGTAGTAAATAGGGGCGGGCATCAGGTCTGGGGTTTCTTTGACCGCATAACCAAACATCAACCCTTGGTCACCGGCGCCGGTGTTCAAGTGGTCATCGGACGCGTGGTTCACGCCCTGCGCGATGTCGTTGGACTGTTTGTCATAGCAAACCATGACGGCGCAACCTTTGTAGTCAATGCCGTACTCGGTGTTGTCATAGCCGATGCGCTGAATCGTGTCACGCGCGACCTGTATGTAGTCGACATGCGCGTTGGTGGTGATTTCACCGGCCAACACCACCAAGCCGGTGTTGGTCAGTGTTTCGGCTGCCACGCGGCTGCGCGGGTCTTGTTTAAAAATAGCATCCAAAATAGCGTCAGAAATTTGATCGGCCACTTTATCGGGGTGGCCTTCAGAGACGGATTCAGAGGTAAATAAATAATCGTTCGCCATGTAAAACTCCAGTTGATTGATGATGCGTTGCCATCACATGAGAGTTTGGCGAACGCTTTAGCAGAAGACTGATGAACAGCCGACTCTTACGAGTGTGTCGCCCTGCAAGTTGCTTCATTAACTCAGCGACAATCAGCATTCTAATCAACTCAGTTTGCTATGAATTTATTGATCCGCTGGCTGTCTAGACTGCCGCTGCCATGGATGCAGCGAGTCGGCGTTGCGCTGGGCTGGTTGACTTGGTGGGTGTCGCCCCGCTACAGACTTCAATTCCGTGAGCAATCGCAACAAGCCGGTTACGCCATGTCACAGGTCAGGGCTGCCATTGGCGCGGCCGGCTGTCAGGCCTTGGAGTCTTTCCGTGTTTGGTTTGGTGCGCCCATGCCAGTGCAGCTGCGCGGTGAACAGCACATCAGCGCAGCCTTTGCCAGAGGCAAAGGGGTGTTGTATGTCACTCCCCACATGGGCTGCTTTGAAATCACCGCACCTACGTGTGCATTGCGGTTCGGGCCAGACAATGGCCCGTTGACAGTGCTGTACCGGCCGCCCAGGCAAGCCTGGTTGCGGGATGTGTTGGTACATGCACGCGACAAGCCTTTTCTTAAAGCTGTACCCGCCAGCATGGACGGGGTTCGGCAGTTGATCAAAGCCTTGCGGCGCGGTCAGTCAGTCGGGTTGCTGCCCGATCAGGTGCCGCCACTTGGCATGGGTGTGTGGTCTCACATGTGGGACAGACCCGCCTACACCATGACCTTGGCAGCGCGACTGGCCATGCAAACCGATGCACAAATTTTGCTGGTGTGGGGGGAGCGCTTACCGCACGCGCAAGGCTACTGCGTACATGTTGAACCCATGGCCGGGACACTTTCTGACGATCTGCCCGCTGCTGTATTGCAAATCAATCGTGCGCTTGAAAGCGTGATCCGTCAATGCCCGTCGCAATACCTGTGGGGCTATGCCCGCTTCAAGCAACCGCGCCATGAGGTGCTGCATTGAATCCCTTGCGAATGTTCATGGCTGCATTGGCACATCTGCCCTTGGGAGCCATCCGCGCCATAGGCAGCTTGACCGGACATGCGTTCTACGCGGTGTCTGCACGCAGGCGCGGTGTCGTGCTGACCAATTTGAAAGCTTGTTTTCCTCACTTAGATGAGTCGCAACGTCGTTGTTTGGCCAAAGCACATTTTGTGTTGCTCGGACAATCGTTATGGGACCGCGCATGGTTGTGGCATGCGCCTGAATCTGTGGTGAACAAGCGCATGGGTTTCAGTGGTGACTTCACGGTGTTTGATGACCCACGTCCGTTGATCGTGCTCGCACCGCATTTCATCGGCTTGGACGCGGGCGGTCTGGCGATGACACAGGTCAAAGGTATTTCCATGGCATTCGTTTTCGTACCTTTGCGCAACCGGTTTGTGGAAGACTGGGTGATGTGTGGTCGCAATCGCTCGGGGCGGGTGCGTTCAGTGCCCCGCAATGACGGCGCACTCCCTTTGCTACAGGTGTTAAAAGAAGGCATGCGTTTGCACTATTCGCCCGACATGGACTTTGGCATGCACGGCGCGCAATGGACAGATTTTTTTGGTGTCAGTGCCGCCACGACTTATTCACTGCCGCGCTTGGCCAAGTTGTCCCAGGCCCGGGTCTGCATGTTGGTGACCCGTCTGACGCCCTCGGGCTATGAAGTGGAGATCGGGCCTGTTTGGCCCTCGTATCCGAGCGGCAACATCACGGCAGACACTTGGACCATGAACCAAGCGATAGAAGCGCAAGTGAAGACATCGGTCGAACAATACTATTGGGTGCACAAGCGTTTCAAGACCCGGCCTCAGGGCGAGCCGCCGTTTTACGAACATTGATATTGGCGGGAAAGTGTTGCGCGGCCAACTGGCCTCATTCCTTGCCAACAAAGATACCCGGTTGTCATCGGTATCAGCCGAGCCAGTTGCCGATGGTCTGGGCGACCCATTCGGGTTGTTCATGCACCAACCAATGCGTGCCGTCAGCCACGCGGTGCAATTGCAAATCTGGCACATACGCGGATAAGCCGTCGATCAAACCGGGCGGCAAAGCAGTGTCTTGCATGCCCCACAGCACCAAAGTCGGCACCAAGATGCGCAGCATCTCGTCGGGTAATTCAATGGCAGAGGCGGCTGGATCCCCTTGACGAGGCGGTCGCAACGGGGATGCGCGGTAGTAGTTGAGCGCGCCGCTCAAACCTTGCTGCCAAACAGACCGATAAGTCTGCTTGACCTCTTCACTGAGCCATGGATATGGCCCATTGACCGCGCCCATATTGGTGAAAAAGGCCCACAGTCGCCTGTAATCATCTTCGGCCAGCAACTGTTCTGCATCGTCGCGAATCAAAAAATTCATGTAATCGCTGGCGCTTTGTTGATGCGCATCGGATTTAAGATCGCGCAAAAAAGTGCCCGGGTGCGGCGAGTTGATGATGGCCAAACGATGCATCAGGGCAGGGTGTTGGTTGGCTGTATTCCATGCCACAGCGCCGCCCCAGTCATGCGCTACCAAGCAAGCCAACGGATGCTCGGGTGAAAAATGTTGTTTGAGTGCGGTGATGTCTTTGACCAATTCTTTGGCGCGATAGGCTTTGACATCGGACGGCGACGAAGAACCGGCATAGCCCCGCATATCAGGCGCCACACACAGATAACCGCCATTGGCGGCCTGACTGAAATGCAGCAACAAAGCGTCCCAGACAAACGCTGCCTCAGGAAAGCCGTGCAAGAAAAGCATCACCGGTCGGTCTGCGGCACCGGCGACGCGGCAATCGAGTTCAATGCCATGCGGCAGCGCCACGCGCTGAACCTGCATCATGTGCTGGCCTCGTTGGGGTGGGTCCACTCCCACAATTGCAGGCTGACATCTTCGACGCCTTGTCTTTTTAATGAGGAGAACAAATGCGCCTGACCTCCGCCGGATTGCAAACGCGCAATCGACAAAGCTTTGGCGGCTTCACTGCGGTTGAGCTTGTCGGCTTTGGTCAGCAGCATCAGAAATTTCAGGCCTTCTTCGACCTTGGGACGAATCACTTCCAGCAAAATTTCGTCGAGTTCGGTCAAGCCCAAGCGCGGATCGCACATCAAGACCACGCCTTTGAGGTTGTCGCGTGTCATCAAATAGTTAGCCATCACCCGTTGCCAGCGCACTTTGTCAGATTTGGGCACGGCGGCATATCCGTAACCCGGCAAATCGGCCAGCACCGCATCGGTCTGGTTTTGCCGGCCCAAAGCAAATAAATTGATATGTTGGGTGCGCCCAGGGGTTTTGGAGGCATAGGCCAGTTGCCGCTGCTGCGTCAGGATATTGATACAGGTGGATTTACCGGCGTTGGAACGACCGACAAAGGCAATTTCAGGCTGGTCATAGGCCGGTAAATGATGCAACTGGGCGGCAGTGGTCAAAAAACGCGCCGTGTGTAGCCAGCCGACAGCTTGTTTGACACGTACTTGTTGTGTTGCATCCTCAAAGGTGCTGGGGTGGGCCATGGTTATTCTTTGCGCGCAACCCGTTGGGTGCAGGCCTGCATTGTAGAATCACCGATTGACTTTCAAGACCAGACTGCCATGACTTTTTTTGCACGATTCCTCTTGTCCGTCTGCCTGACGGGCTTTTTTTGGGCAGCGCATGCCGAAAGCGCAGCCCCTGCCAAAGCCGATCCTGCCAAGGGCTCAGCCATTTACAACGGCGTTTGCGCCAGTTGCCATGGTGCCGATGGCAACTCAGCCATTCCCTCCAACCCCAAGTTGGCCCAACAACACCCGGAATACACCGCCAAGCAACTGGCCGAGTTCAAATCCGGTAAACGCGCCAACGCTGTCATGCTGGGCTTTGCTTCTGCGCTCAGCGAAGAAGATATGCGCAATGTGGGGGCTTATCTGGGCAGCACCAAAGCCAAACCCGGTTTTGCCAAAGACAAAGATCTCGCGGCATTGGGCGAAAAAATTTACCGTGGCGGCATTGCGGACAGACAAATTCCGGCATGTGCCGGTTGTCACAGCCCCAACGGCGCTGGCATTCCTGCTCAGTACCCGCGCCTGAGCGGCCAGCATGCCGATTACACCGCTTCACAATTGACCCAATTCAGAGACGGGATTCGCAAGAACAGCCTGCAAATGAATCAGGTTGCTGCTAAATTGAATGACCGTGAAATCAAGGCCTTGGCTGATTACATTGCCGGTTTGAACTGATTCTTTGTCTTTTCTCTTCCCATAAGGCTGACCGTGTGTCGGCCTTTTTTATGTTCAGGAGTTGCTCATGTTGATTCGTCGAGACGATGGTTTTCACCACCCTGTACCCAGCGAGATCACGCCGCCGCACATATACGCGCAGCGCCGCTCTTTTTTGAGCGGCTTGGGCGCAGCAGGCTTGTTGGCTTCGGGCGCAGGCGCCTGGGCGCAATCAGCGGCAGTGCCACGGCCCGGAAAATTAGCGCCACTTGCCAGCAGCATCTCAACAGTGCCTGGTGCGCAAGCCACGGAAAACATCACCACTTACAAGAGTGCCAGCACTTACAACAATTTTTACGAATTCGGCACCGACAAAGCCGACCCGGCTGAAAACGCGCATACCTTGAAAACCCGTCCTTGGACGGTAGAGATTGAAGGGCTGGTTAAAAAACCCGGCCTGTTGTCGCTGGAAGAATTGCTCAAGCTCTCGGCCATGGAAGAGCGCATATACCGTTTGCGTTGCGTGGAAGGTTGGTCCATGGTCATTCCTTGGGTGGGCTTTTCCTTGTCCGAACTGATCAAAAAAGCGCAGCCCTTGGGCAGTGCCAAATATGTAGAGTTCATCACCTTGGCCGACCCCAAAACCATGCCTTATGTCGGTTCGCGTGTACTGAGTTGGCCTTATACCGAAGGCTTGCGCATGGACGAAGCCATGCATCCTCTGACCCTCTTGACCTTTGGCATGTATGGCGAAGTCTTGCCCAACCAAAATGGCGCGCCGGTGCGTGTCACCGTTCCTTGGAAGTACGGGTTTAAGAGTGGAAAAAGCATCGTGAAGATTCGTTTCACTGACAAGCAGCCGCTGACCGCGTGGAACAAAGCCGCAGCCAACGAATACGGTTTTTATTCCAATGTGAACCCGGCGGTAGACCACCCGCGTTGGAGCCAAGCCACTGAGCGACGCATCGGCGAAGGTGGTTTGTTTGCCAAAAAAATCAAAACCCAAATGTTCAACGGTTACGAACCGCAAGTCGGACAGTTGTATGCGGGCATGGATTTAACCAAAAACTTCTGACCCTTGTTAAGCGCGATGTGTCCGTCATGCTGAATAAAGTGTCGTGGCAACAAGCACTGCTGTCGCCGCGCGCCTATTGGGTGTGGTACGCCATCTTGGCCATGCCATTATTTGGCTTGGTTTGGGCTTTATTTCAGGATGCACTGGGCGCCAATCCTGCCGAGGCATTGAGCCGCGCCACTGGCGACTGGACCTTGCGTTTGTTGTGTCTGGTGCTGGCAATCAGCCCGTTGCGCTATGTGCTGCGTGCACCGGCCTTGCTGCGGTTTCGGCGCAGTACCGGCGTGGCATGCTTCATGTATGCCGTTTTGCATTTGCTGTGCTATGTCTGGTTTGACCAAAACTTTGAGATCAATGAGATTGCCAAAGACTTGGTGAAACGGCCTTTTATATGGCTGGGAATGTTAGGTTTTGTCTTTATGCTGCCGCTGGCCTTGACATCCTTTAACGCAGCGGTTCGTTGGTTGGGCGGCAAACGCTGGCAGCAATTGCATCGCTTGGTTTATCTGTTGCCGGTATTTGCCTTGTTGCATTTTTATTGGATGCGTGCCGGCAAAAACGATTTTGACGAGGTCTATGTCTACACTGCTGTGTTTATGGTGTGGTTGTTAGCGCGCTTGTGGGTAGCTAAGCTTCAACCCAATAAAAAAGCACCGGCTGTTTGATTCAGAACAGCGACTCTGAGCGCATTTGATCGGCCGCAGTTTCACGCGTGCGAATCACATGGGCTTTGTTCCCGTCAACCAGCACCTCGGCAGCACGACCACGGGTGTTGTAGTTGCTGGCCATGCTCATGCAATACGCACCTGCTGACAGCACCGCCAGTGTGTCGCCGGACTGCACGTTCAATGCGCGGTCGCGGCCAATCCAGTCGCCGCTTTCACACACCGGGCCGACCACGTCGTACACCTGAGTGGCTGCATCAGTCAGTGTCAAGGGCACGATGTGGTGAAACGCTTCGTACATGGCGGGTCGCGGCAAATCGTTCATGGCTGCGTCAATGATGCAAAAGTTTTTTTGCTCGCCGGGTTTGAGGTATTGGACTTCACTCAGACACACGCCAGCATTACCAACCAGCGAACGGCCAGGTTCAATCATCAAACGCCGTTGGCCAAAACCGCGCGCATCTAACCGAGCCAGCAATGCTGACCACAGCGTGTCGGCGGCAGGCGGTGTGTCATTGTTGTAATTGATGCCAAGGCCGCCGCCAAAATCCAAGTGATGAATCGGTATGCCAGCCTTTTCTATCTGTTCGACCAGATCCAACACTTTGTCCAGCGCATCCATATAGGGCTCGCTGGTGGTGATTTGTGAGCCGATATGGCAATCGATACCCACGACCTTTAAGCCGGGCAATTGGGCAGCATGCTGATAGGCCTGCAGCGTGCGTTCATGCGCAATGCCGAATTTGTTGCCCTTGAGCCCGGTGGAAATATACGGATGGGTTTTCGGGTCTACATTGGGGTTGACGCGAACACTGACAGGAGCCACTTTGCCCGCAGACACAGCCACTTGGTTGAGCACATCGAGTTCCGCTTCGCTCTCGACGTTAAAGCAAGCAATGCCTGCATGCAGCGCAACGTGCATTTCCTCTCGGGTCTTGCCTACGCCAGAAAAAATCACATCCGCAGCATGACCACCTGCCGCCAACACCCGTTCGAGTTCACCCGCCGACACAATGTCAAAACCGCAACCGGCCTGGGCAAACACCTGCAACACACCCAAGCTGGAATTGGCTTTCATGGCGTAATGCACTTTGGCATCGCGACCGGCAAATGCCCTTTGGTAGGCAGCCAAGGCATGCAGCATGGCAGCTTTGGAATACACAAACAAGGGTGTGCCGTGCGTGTTCGCCAAGTCTTGTAAACACATGTCCTCAATGAACAATTGTGATTCGCGGTAAGCCAAAAACGGCGCGCCTGGCAATGGGGTAGAGGTCATGAAACAGTTTTCAAAAAGGCTACGTTCAGCGTTTGGCCGGAGCGTTAGATGATGGAGATGGGATCAGCACCTCCGGGAACTTGGCACGGTCTTGGGCTTCAGGCTCGTTGGGCAACACCAGTTCACCCTTCATGCCGCAGCCGATGACCATGGAGATCGCAAGGGCGAGCAGGCTGCCTAGAATCGCTGATTTCATGATGAAATTGTAATAGCCGCTTGAGCGCCGGGCGGCCAACCACCGAGAAACCAAAGCCGATGACTGATAACGAATTCATGGACCATGCCGAGCGATTGTTGCAACAACTGGAAACAGACTGCGACCAACTCAATGAGCAGGCCGACATTGACATAGACAACCAACGGGTGGGAAGCATGGTCACACTGACATTTCCCAACCGCAGTCAACTGGTGGTGAACTTGCAAAAACCTTTGCATGAAGTATGGCTGGCCGCACAAAGCGGCGGTTACCACTATCGGTTTGATGGGTCGCGTTGGCAAGACACCAAAGGCCAAGGTGAGTTTTGGGAGCAACTCACACAAGATGCCAGCCGACAATTTGGCGCCGCTTTGAATTTTCAGCATTGAACCAACGCCAAGCTTGTTGAAGCATGCGCTGCTTCAATCCTTGAACATTTCCAGAATTTTCTTTTTCTCCGGGTCAACCACAGCGCCTTCGCCCTCACTGGTTTTTCCGTCTAGGCCTAGTGTCGTCACACCATTGCCGTTTGCGTATTCGCTGAAAAACCAGTCGTTGCCTTCAAACACCACGCCTGCAGGAACCGGCATACCGCTGACGGGGACATTTTTCAGCGCGTGTTGCATATAGGTGATCCACACGGGCAAGCTCAAGCCGCCACCGGTTTCACGGTCACCGAGTTTGCGAGGTGTGTCATAGCCTATCCATGTGACTGCTGTGAGATTGGCGTGGTAGCCAGCGAACCAAGCGTCCATGGAATCGTTGGTGGTACCGGTTTTGCCATAGATGTCTCCGCGTTTGAGCGTGGCTTGTGCACGCATGGCAGTGCCTGAACGCGTCACTTCCTGCAACAAATGGCTGATCACAAATGCGTTGCGTGCATCGATGGCGCGTGATCGCTCATCGAGTTCGATGGGGGTATATGTAGACAATACCTTGCCCAAGGGGTCGGTAACCTTTGTGATCAGATAGGGTTTGACCAAATAGCCGCCGTTGGCAAACACCGAATAGCCCAGCGCGACTTGCATGGGTGTGACAGAACCAGCGCCCAAGGCCATGGTCAGAAAAGGTGGGTGTTTGTCTGGATCGAAGCCGAAGCGGCTGATCCATTGTTGGGCCGTCGCGGGATTCACGGCTTCAAGAATCCGTATAGACACCATGTTTTTGGATTTGGCCAGCGCCGTTTTCAAACTCATCACGCCTTCGAACTTGCCATCGTAATTTTTCGGCTCCCACGCTTGGCTGCCGGTGGCTGCTGCGTCAAAAAACAAAGGGGCGTCGTTGACTTGGGTGGTGGCGGTGAAGCCTTTTTCTAAGGCGGCCGAGTAAATAAATGGCTTGAAGCTTGACCCTGGTTGGCGCCATGCCTGGGTCACATGGTTAAATTTGTTCTTTTCGAAATCAAATCCCCCCACCAGCGAACGAATAGCGCCATCAGCGGGGTCAATGGCCACAAACGCGCCCTCCACCTCGGGCAGCTGGGTCAATCCCCATTCCCCTTTGGGATTTTTTGCCACGCGCACCACAGCCCCCGGACGCAGTTTGATGTTGGCCGAAGCCTTCTCGGACAAACCCGATGTCACGGGCTTCAAGCCGTCGCCAGTTATGTCCAGTATTTCGCTGTTTTGGCGCATCACACGTACTTTTTTGGGGGTGGATTCGAGCACCACGGCACTGAGCAAATCGCCTTTGTCGCCGGCTTCAATCAAGGCGTCGTCAATCGCATCTTCAAGTTCGCGGGCATCCGTGGGCAGATCAATAAATTTCTCTGGTCCCCGGTAGACCTGGCGCAATTCGTAGTCCAAGATGCCGCGCCGCAATGCTTGGTAGGCGATTTCTTGGTCATCGGCTTTGATAGTGGTGTAAACGTTCAGGCCGCGTGTGTATATCTCGGGGCCGTACTGCGCGAACATGAGTTGACGCGCCATCTCCGCCACATAGTCCGCGTGCGTGTGGTTGGGTGTACTGATATTGCGGATTTTGAGCTCTTCGGTCTTGGCAGCTTGCGCTTGTGCCTCGGTGATGAAGCCGTTTTCTTCCATGCGCTCAATGATGTAGAGCTGGCGTGAGCGAGCCCTTTTGGGGTTGCTGATCGGGTTATAGGCAGACGGCGCTTTGGGCAGGCCTGCGAGCATGGCGGCTTCAGCAATGCTCAGCGATTGAATAGGTTTGCCAAAATAGGTTTCCGCTGCAGCGGCAAAGCCGTAGGCGCGGTTACCCAGATAAATCTGGTTCAAGTAAATCTCAAATATCTGGTCTTTGCTCAACAGGTGTTCGAGTTTGTAAGTCAACAGCAGTTCATAAATTTTGCGGGTGAATGTTTTCTCAGAAGTCAAGTACACATTGCGTGCCACTTGCATGGTGATGGTCGAGGCGCCTTGGCTTTTGGCGCGGCCCACATTGGCCAAGCTGGCGCGGGCCAGACCGATGTAGTCGACACCGCCGTGTTTGTAAAAGCGC
>CAMDSU010000049.1 GCA_945907335.1 Bordetella parapertussis
CAGCGGCCAGGTTCAAACCCTTGGCGCCGGTGGGTGGCACGATATGCGCCGCGTCTCCCGCTAAAAACAATCTTCCGAACCGCATGGGCTCCGCCACAAAGCTACGCAGCGGCGCCATGCTTTTTTCGATGGACGGTCCAGTCTGCATGCGCTCGGCCATCTCCGGGTCAAGCCGCTTGCGTATCTCGTCCCAAAAGCGCTGATCGCTCCAGTCTTCGAGCTTGTCGTTGCTTGGGCACTGCACGTAATAACGGCTGCGTGTCAAGCTGCGCATCGAGCACAGCGCAAATCCGTGCTCGCTGTTGGCATACACAATCGCGTGGCTGGAAACCGGCGGCACATCAGCCAGCACACCCAACCAAGCAAACGGATACACCTTTTCATATTCGGTGATCGCGCCTTGGGGCACACTGGCACGCGCCACGCCGTGAAACCCGTCGCAGCCAGCGATGAAATCGCATTCCAGCGAATGGCTGACGCCATCTTTTACATAAGTCACCTTGGGGTGTGTGCTGTCAAAGTCATGCAATTGCACATTGGAGGCTTCATAGACGGTGGGCAAACCGAGTTGGCTGCGGTGCTCCATCAAGTCACGGGTCAACTCCGTCTGTCCATATGCCGTGACCACTTTGCCTTGGGTCAATCCACTCACGTCAATCGCGTGACGTGTGTTTTTGAACACCAGTTCAATGCTGTGGTGAACGATGCCAGCGCTATCGACGCCATGGCCCACACCGGCTTCGCGCAATAAATCGACAGTCACTTGTTCCAGAATGCCGGCACGAATGCGGCTCAACACGTAATCGGGACTTTGTCGTTCGATGATGATGTGTTCTATACCGGCTTTGTACAACAATGCGCCCAATAACAAACCCGAAGGCCCGGCACCAATGATGGCAACCTGGGCGCGTGCTGTTGTCATCTTCAAACTCCGAGGTGTTGGTTAAGCAATTCTGGCTGTGCCAAAAGTTCAGAACTGCTGCCTTCAAACACCACTTCTCCTTTGACCAAAATCAGGTTGCGTTGCGTGATGCGTGTCACGTGCTGCCAGTTTTTGTCGACGATGACGGTGCTGATGCCGGATTTAGATATCACCTCACAGATACGCCAAATGTCTTGTGCGATCAACGGCGCCAAACCTTCTGTCGCTTCATCCAGCAAAAGCAAATCAGGGTTGGTCATCAACGCACGCCCGATGCTCAGCATTTGCTGTTCACCTCCGCTGAGTTGCTGACCGCCGTGTTGCAAGCGTTCGCCTAAGCGGGGGAAAGTGTCGAGCACGCGCTGGTAGGTCCAGTCCCTTTGGCCGCGCACACCAGCGCGTTCGGACATGACCAGATTTTCATGCACGCTCAGGTTACCGAAGATGCCGCGTCCTTCAGGCACGTAAGCCATACCCAGCAGCGCGATATCGTATGGGGTTTTGGTGTGAATCGCAGTGTCTTGAAATTCGATGCGTCCGCTTTGGGGTTTGAGCAAACCAGTCATGCTTTTGAGCAGCGTTGACTTGCCCATGCCGTTTCTTCCCATCAAGCCGATGGTTTGACCCGCAACAATTTTGAAATCGACGTCGCGCAGTACATGGCTAGCACCGTAATAGGTGTTGAGACCACTGACTTGCAACAATGGCTTGCTCATGCCGACTCCTCACCAAGGTAGGCTGCCTGTACCTGGGCATCGGAGCGGATGTCATTTGGCGTGCCAGTGGCAATCACCGTTCCATTGACCATCACGGTCAACACTTCTGCCAGCGCAAAGACAGCGTCCATATCGTGTTCTACCAGCAACATCGCATGGTCTTTTTTTAATTGATGCAACAACGCCACCATAGATTCTGCTTCTGCGGCGCCCATGCCAGCCAAAGGTTCATCCAGCAGCAAAACCTGTGGTTCAGTGGCCAGCACCATGGCGATTTCCAATTGCCGCTGCACGCCATGGCTGAGGTTGGCCGCCACCAGTTTTTGCACCGGTGCCAAAGCGGTCAATTGAAGGGCGCGCTCTGCACGTTCACGCACAGACGTGTTTGAAGCGGCATTGCCAAGCCAGGCCATGGGGTTGTAGGGCGCCAAAGCATGGCGCGATTGCGCAGCAAGCATCAGGTTATCCCACACCGTCAATGCAAAAAACACATTGGTTTTTTGGTAACTTCGACCCAGGCCATGCAATGACAATCGGTGGTGCGGCCAGCCTGTGACACGTTGGCCTTTGAGCCACAACTCGCCACTTGTTGCAGGCACATCACCACTGAGCAAATGGGTGAGGGTGGTTTTACCGGCACCGTTGGGGCCGATGACCGCATGCAACTGGTTTTTGTACAAGGACAACGATACGTCGTTGACCGCAAGCAAGCCACCATAGCGCTTGCTCAAGCCTTTGGCTTGTAACAGCGGTTCAGTCATGGGTCGCCTGCTTTCTGCGCAACAAACCCATCAGTCCTTGAGGCGCCACTACGACCACCAACACAATCAAGGTGCCCATCCATAACTGCCAATGTTTGCCTAAATCAAAATTGCCGACCTTTGGTAAATCTTTGAACACATGTAAAAAAAGCTCAAAACCAAACGCCCCGATCATGGCGCCCGCCACGTTGCCCATGCCACCCAAAATCACCATCATGATGGCGTGTGCGCTCATGTGAAAGCCCATGAGTTCTGGGTTGACATAACCGCTTTGCGACGCCCACAAAAACCCTGCCAGTCCAGCCAGTGCACCAGCCAGTGTGAATGCGGTGAGTTTGTAGCTGAAGCTTGCGTACCCGAGTGCGCGAATACGGTGTTCATTCAAACGAATGCCATTCAAAGTTCTGCCAAACGGACTCCACAGCAAGCGACGCAAAAATGCATAAGTCAACACCATGCAAGCCAGCGTGAAGTAGTAGAGCACCCATTTGTTTTCTAAATCTAAACCCAGCCCAGCAGGACGCACGTTGATATACACGCCGTCAGAACCACCCAAAGCTTTGTTGTCAAAAAACAGGAAATACAGCATTTGTGAAAACGCCATGGTGACCATGATGAAGTAAATGCCTTGGGTGCGCACCACAAAAAAACCAATCAACAATGCAGCCGCCGCAGAGGCCAGCATGGCAAGTGGCAGCGCCATCGGCCAATGGGCACCTGCGTCGGCAGGCGACAAATAGGCCACCACATAACCGGCCAATCCAAAATAGGCGGCATGACCCAGAGACACCAAGCCGGTGATGCCTTGCAATAAATCCAGGCTCATGGCGAAGATGGCCAGAATCATCATGCGCGTGACCATCTGGGTATAAAAATCTTGTCCGGCAAAAGGAAATGCCAACAAGGCCACAAATGCCATGGCCAAAAATAATTTCACACTTGCGGGCAAGGTTTCTAAATGGGCCTGTGGAGTACTCATTGTTTGAACAAGCCTTCGGGTTTGTAAAGCAAGACCATAGCCATCAACACATACACCAGCATGCTGGCAAATTGCGGTAACAGCACTTTGCCAAAGGTGTCGACCAGACCCACCAGCAATGCGGCGGTCAATGCGCCACGAACCGATCCGATGCCGCCGATCACCACGACCACAAAACACATGATCAGCACCTGCGACCCCATGTTCGGGTAGACACTGGAAAGCGGTGCAATCAACATGCCTGCCACCGACGCCAACGCAACCCCTAAAGCGAACACCAGAGCGTGCAGGCGAACAATATTCACGCCCATGGCTTGGGCCATGTCACTGTTGAATGCACCTGCACGAATTTTCATGCCGACTTTGGTGCGACTGATCAGCAACCACAAACCCAAGGCCAACAACAAACACACCGCAAGCATGAACAACCGGTACGCAGGGTAGGACAATGTATCTGTGAGGCTGATCGACCAGTTCAGTGAATGTGGAATGGCAACATTGTGGACATCATCGCCCCAGGCCATGGATCTGATTTCTTCAAAGATATAAATCAAACCAAAAGTCAATAACACTTGGTCCAAATGGTCGCGTTTATAAAAATGTTTGAAAAGAATTTTCTCCAGCCCCCAACCTACCAGAAGACTGATGATGGCCCCGGCCAACACGGCCAGAAACAAGTTATCCCACGCACCGGTGAGTGCATACGCCAGATATGCGCCGAGCATGTAAAAGCTGCCGTGTGCAAGATTGACCACGCCCATGATGCCAAATATCAATGTCAGCCCGGCCGCCAGTAAAAAAAGCAGCAGGCCGTACTGAACACTGTTGAGCAGTTGAATGGAGAAGTTGGCGAGATCCATCAGCCTAGCTTGCAACCAGCGCCAGAATCTGACAAAGCCTTTGCGGCAATGCCTTGCACCACGTTTTCTTTGCCTTTGACCACTCGCACATACATGTCTTGCACAGGGTTGTGCGCTTTACTCATGGTCCATTTGCCGCGAGGGCTGTCAATCACTGCGTTTTCCATGGCAGCGTACAACGCTTTTTTATTGGAAAAATCGCCGTTGACCGCAGCTGCCCCTTGTATCAATAGCTGTCCCGCGTCATAGCCTTGAACGGCATAGACATCGGGCTGCATTTTGTAGGTCTTGGCATAGGCCAATCGGAATGCGTCATTGCGTTTGGTGGCCAACGAGGTGCTGTAGTGCAAGGTGGTGACGATACCTTGTGCCGAAGGCGCAAGTTCATCATCTAACAAGCCTTCGGTTAAAAAGCCGGAGCCATACAGCGGTATTTTTCCTGCCAGACCGGCGGCGGCGTAATCGCGTATGAATTTTGAAGCGCCACCGCCAGAGAAGAAGCACGCCACCGCATCTGGTTTGATGGAGGCAATTTCAGTCAGCAGGGCTTGGAATTCCACGTTGGGAAAAGGCAGACCCAGTTCTTTGACGATCGTGCCACCAGCAGCCAGGTATCCCTCTTTGAAGCCTTCACCGGCCTCGTCACCGGCAGCGTATTTCCAAGTGATCCAAACAGCTTTTTTATGGCCCTTTTGCATCATGACCTTGCCCAAGGCCAACGTGGGTTGGCTGTTGGTGAATGAAGTGCGAAATACATTTGGCGCACACAGCGCACGCGTAGCGGCATGCATACCTGCATTGGGAATGATGCTCAGCACCCCTGTTTCACGGGCCACTTTATGGATGCCCATTTGAACCCCTGAGTGCACGGTTCCAACCAACACGTCTACCTTGTCGCGTTGCACCAATTTGTTGGCATTTTCCACACCCTTGGAGGGCTCTGACTCGTCATCTACTTTGAAATATTCAATCTCTCTGCCGCCGAGTTTGTTGCCTTTTTCTTGCAAGGCCATACGAAAACCGTTGTCACAGGCGATACCTAGTTGAGCGAATGTGCCGGTGAAAGGCAGCATCAGACCAATGCGGATTTTTGCGCTTTGGGCGCGAGCAGGAAGTATCAGCCCGCTTGAGGCCGCGCCAAGCAGGGCGGCGGATTGGGTCAGTACTTGTCGACGCGAAGTCATGGCGTTCTCCAAAGAAGGCAGTAAACAGTAAAAAGTGTCATACACGCAGTTTAAACCGCTGAATCTTGCCTGTAGCCGTTTTGGGCAATTCATTCAAAAAACTGATCCAGCGAGGATATTTGTAGGGTGCTAACTGGCCTTTGACATGGGTTTGCAATTCAGATTCGGTGGCGGTATGGTTTTGTTTGAGCACCACATAGGCTTTGGGCTTGACCAAGCCTTCTTCGTCTGCGTGACCGACCACAGCTGCTTCCAATACAGCAACATGCGTCATCAAAGAGGCCTCCACTTCAAAGGGCGACACATAAATACCACCTACTTTGAGCATGTCGTCGCTGCGACCGCCGTAGGTGTAATAGCCATCTGCATCACGGCTGTATTTGTCGCCACTGCGTGTCCATTCACCAGCAAATGTGTGCTTGGTTTTTTCGCGGTTGTGCCAATACATCAGGGCGGCACTCGGCCCGCTGATTTGCAATTCCCCCAACTCTCCATCGGCACATTCAGCGCCCTCGTCATTCACGAGTCTGAGACGGTAACCTGGCACGGGATGACCCGTTGAGCCGTAGCGTACGCGCCCAGGTTGGTTGGAGAGAAAAATGTGCAGCAGTTCGGTAGAGCCTATGCCGTCCAAGATCTCAACACCGTATTCGGCTTGCCACTTGTGTCCGATTTCTGCAGGCAAGGCTTCTCCGGCACTGGTGCAAACGCGCAAATTCATCTGAGAAGCTGTGGGACGCGGCGCATAGGCCAACAATCCGGCAAACAAGGTGGGGACGCCATAAAAAACCGTGGGCCGATGCGCTTGCAGCACATGAAAAACATCGCCAGGTGTGGGGCGCGAACCCAACAACACCGTGGTGGCACCCACCGTCAAAGGAAAACTCAGGGCATTGCCCAGGCCATACGCAAAAAATAATTTGGCGGCAGAAAACACCACATCATCTTCGCGCACACCCAATACGCCACGGCCATACAACTCGGCGGTATGGATCAAATGGCTGTGCAAATGCACCGTGCCTTTCGGCGAGCCTGTCGAGCCACTTGAATACAACCAGAAGCAAACATCGTCCGCTAAGGTTGGCGCAGCACTGGGCAGTGGTTCGTGTTGCAGTATCAAGTCATCTATGTTTGTGCCACCAAGATCCGTGTTGGTTTTATCGCTGATGATTTTTAACGGGTGCTTCAATTGGGAAATGACGGGTTCAAATACCGGCCACAACGGCGCTGATACCAGCAGTGCTTGAGCACGGGAATCTTGCAGCATGTACAAATAATCCTGCGAGGTCAGCAAGGTATTGACTGCCACAGGCACCACGCCTGCCAAGATGCAGCCTAAAAATGCCACCGGCCAGTGCAATCCGTCATGCATGCAAAGCAACACACGGTCTTCTGGTTGCAAACCCATGTGCAAAATGCCTTGGGCAAAGCGATACGCTTGATCATTGAGCTGTGAATAAGTCAGTTGTTTGCCGCTTTGCGCTTCAATGTAAGCTGGCTTCTCAGACCTGTTGCGGTGTCTCATCAACAAGTCGGCTGCAGCGTTGTACTGCCATGGAATATCTATGTGAGGGGGCGACACCTGATGGTTGGCTTGGCTGAGCTGCATGACACCTGCATGGATATAGTTTGTTGCTGATTATTGCCCAAGGGATCTGCAAGAAAATGCATGCTGCAAAAGTGCATTCGGCTGTGCGGTTAGAATCTACTCATCGGGGTGTAGCGCAGTCTGGTAGCGCATCTGGTTTGGGACCAGAGGGTCGTAGGTTCGAATCCTATCGCCCCGACCATTCAGAAAAAAGGCCCGACGGGCCTTTTTTTATGGCAACTGCCCGTAGCTCAGTTGGATAGAGCAACAGCCTTCTAAGCTGTGGGTCGGGGGTTCGATCCCCTCCGGGCAGGCCACCCGTCAGTGTCCGCCACCAGCTGCTGGTTTTTCTTTGGCGGCTTTGTCAAAAAAGTGGTACCAACATTCTTCTTTTGCCAAAATATTGCTTTTGTTGTCTAAGCAGTAATATCGCCGGATTTTTTTCTCGCGGTCAGTGATGAAGTAACTGCGATAAAGCGTTTTGTTCAGCACATACATGATCGCGGTTCTTGATTGCGGGCAGGAATCTCCCAAGATACAAGAGCGCATCACATTGGAGTTCACAAACAACTCGACCGACACAATAGGAAGTTTTTTTCCATGGTTGGTGGCCACCAGTCTGACGGCACAGGTTGAACCCGTGACTTTGTCCAGACCATCTTTTTCAGCCAGCATATTGGCTTCTTGCGCCAGCAGTTCGCGGTACCACTCGCCGATGACACCACGGCAAATGAAATATTCCTCTTCATCGGTTTTGTGAAACGGCTCGATGTAGGGGCGGCGTTTGGAATCGAAATAAAACAAAGGCTCTTGGCCTTCAAATGTTCTGCGGGGACGATCTTCTTTGGCCGCGGGTGCTTTGCCATCTTCCTTTTTTTCTTCTTTTTTAGGTGCGCCACCACCTGCTTCAGCTGCAGGTTTTGCAGGAGCAGGGTCATTGGCGAAAGCTGCGCCAACAGTGGTGAGTGTCAGCACCAAGCACAAACGGTAGACAAAATGAGAAAAGGTTTTCATGGCCAAGCGGTGAATTCGTCTAAGTGAAATCGGCATCAGTTCGCCGGTCTTGAGCATTGCAGGGGGCGTGTTTCACCCATCAGTCAATGGTGTAGCAGGTTTGGTCTTTGTGCCATTTGCCAGTGTCTGTCACGCAATGGTGTTGCACCAGTTTGCGGCCTACCTCCGACAGAAAATAAGACCGGTGAATGGCATTCCGGTTAGGCACGAAATTGACAGTACGAAAGACAGGGCAGTCTTCATTGCGAATGCAGCGGTCAAACTGTCTGACGTTTTCGAACAATTGGATGCTGATTCGGCCCGGTGTCAGGCTTTTTTCGGTGGCAAATGTGACGATGCATGTTTTAGGATCCACAAACTGCAATTCTGCAAGTTCGTTGAAGTAGTTCATCTCGGCCACCACCAACTCTAAGAACCAGGGGGCCACCACACCTTTGCATTCGTAATAGTCGAGTTTGTCCGAGTGATACACCAACTCGCCAAATGGCTTGAGGGTTTTGTCCAACATGAGCATGGGTTCTTTGCCTGAGTTGGGCGGGCGCGCCTTGGATGCACGCGGTGCCTCTTGTTGTCCTTCTTGGCTGGTGATGCCTTCGTTGAGTACCGATTCGACCCGACGGTTCAGCAAGTCTTCGTCTTGTGTTTTCTCAGCCTGTATTTTTTCAGGCACAGGCATGAACTTACTCTCCTTGTCCGAGGACTTTTCGGAACAAGCAGATAAAAAAATCAAAGCAGTCAGCACAGCAAATAGCGCCGCAACAGATCGAAAATAGGCTGACTGCAAATGTAGCTTTGTCATACGCGTGATTATCAACTCAAGACTTTGTAAAATTTTCGCAAGGTGTTTCGAGCACTCGAACATAAATTCTCAATTTGTAATTCTTTGTAGGCATATGCTTTTGGATATACGAATTCTTTAGGACTGGTAAATGGTTTTTTTAGCCGACATATTTAATGGAATAAGGATTTTTCATTTTTGACAAGGCCAAGTCTGCTTTTTTGTTTTGGTCACGTGTAATTTCCAATGGTCTGATGTTGCCGATTTGGGTGATGCCAGCGAGTTTTTTGTTACTGCTGGCAATGAAATCAATATTTTTGGAAATATTGGTAGTGGTGTCTCTGATATTCAAATAGAACTCGGTGGAGTATTTGTTAAAGAGTGCTGACAGGGCTTTTCCTTGCGCAATGGTCGTGGTGATAGAAGAACCTTTGAACGCCTCAATACCCGTCAACATGCCCATGTCATCTAATGCTTTCAAGCCCATGTAGTTGGCTGCCAATGCCTGCGTATCTTCAAACGTACTGAATTTTGCAGCGCTATCAGTAGGTTTAACCGTCACATTTTGATTGTTGGTGGTTGAGGTACTGGGGGTGGTCGCTGTACCGGCGACAGTGGTCGTGACTTGGGTTTGAATCTCAAACTTGCCATTGACCGATTTGCTCCATAACTGAGAGTCCCAGGGCGAGATGGTTTGTTTGGCTGTGGGGTCAGTCGACGGCGTCAAAACAATCTTATTTATTTTGGCGTTGTTCTCACGCATGATAGAAATATTGGCGTTGAGTGCACTGAACTTGTCGGTCAGCACCAATGTGTTGTCAGGCACCTTGTTCAGAAGTTTTTCAAAGTCTTTGAGTTGCGCGCCGTTCAAATTCAATCTGTCATTTGCATTTGGCAGGGTAATCTGGGTGATTTGTGCTTGTATGTTCTTGAGCGCATTCAAATTGTTGGTGATATTGGCAGGCGTATCGCGAAGTGTGACCTTGAGCTTACTGTTTAATTTCAACGCAGCCATGGCTTCGGCGACGCTGTATATTTTTGTCGCAACCTTGTAGACGTTATTTGCCGCACTGATCGATCTGACCTGCATAATTTTTCCTCTTGTGTAGCCAAAGCGGCAATACATGGCCGCCCACCTTCCTTTTGACAGGCTATAGGGCGAGATATGGCTACCGTTTACGGTTAATGATGGAGATGCAAGTTGTGCGCCACTCGATTTGACGAGCAACCCAACTTCAGAAGTCGGTCTATTTGTCGAACTCTTTAATAAGGGTATGTGTTGGGTAGGCTTGAGTTTTTGAATGGGAACCAGTTGTGAAATTGATATGGATGTGCGCAGGCGTTTGGTGTGGAATGGCAACGCCCGTCATGGCGCAAAGCAATTTGTTTTTGGGGTGGCATGTACAGGCTGGTACTGGCTATCAGACGGTCACGCCATCGCTGACGGATTACGCGACCAATGGTTCAAGTTCTGGGTATTACACGATCAGTAACAACGCCAACGGCATGCCTTTGGTGGTCAGCGGTGGATACACTTTTGCCTTGAGTGAACGCCAAGTCATGGGCGTCAGTTACGAAAGAAATTTGTTCGGCGTCAAACCCGCTGCACAGAGCTACTATGACTCAGCCAATACACTGCAGTCGTCAACCAGCATGGGATTTAAAAACCAAGCGCAATGGTCATTGACCTTGGGACAGTTGATTCGCAACGGCTCGATGGCTTATGCCAAGCTCGGGTATGCCAGCCTGGACACCACCAATGCCGCCAAAAATTTCAGTTTAGATGGGTATGGGGTCGGGGTTGGTTTCAAAACTTT
>CAMDSU010000050.1 GCA_945907335.1 Bordetella parapertussis
ATAAAAAAATAACTTTTTTGCATGATGTGCCAGAGTTGGGATTTGACATCAGAAGCTGCTTTACCTTCAGGCCCATGGTGATGGCCAATAGAGTTAGATTGCCATGCGCAGTTGCAAAAAGTGATTTTTTAGCCAGAACTGAAAGGCACCGTGCTGCAGTGAATCAAATCCTGTCTGAAAGGCCTGACATCAAAGCCATTGATTTAGCCCAAGCACTGTGTGATGACCAATGGTGTTTTGGCTCAAAGAATGACATTTTGTTTTATATGGATGACGATCACCTCAGTCGCAGAGGTGCTGAATATGTGGTGGAACAGCTCTGGGAAAATTTTTGATCGGCTCGGGAATTTAGAATTTTGATCTGGCCAAGGTGTTAGCAT
Organism: Bordetella parapertussis; assembly: GCA_945907335.1. Classification (GTDB taxonomy): domain Bacteria; phylum Pseudomonadota; class Gammaproteobacteria; order Burkholderiales; family Burkholderiaceae_C; genus Limnohabitans. The sequence goes on from CAMDSU010000050.1 coordinate 381, forward strand.
AGATTTTCAGATAAATTCTTTGCGATTCGCTATTTAGGTGGAATTTGGGCACTCTTCATACAAATATCGATCACCTGGTGGTTGCGGCCCGCAGCCTTGAAGAAGGAACCGCTTGGTGCGAAGCCACTTTGGGCATCACACCGCAAGCGGGCGGTGAACATGAACAATACGGTACGCACAATCGTTTGTTCAACATTGCTACGCCGCGTTATCCCACGGCTTATTTTGAAATCATCGCTATCAATCCCGTTGCCTCTGCACAAAAACGCCCTGAGAACAAGCGGTGGTTCGATCTGGATGACGACGGTTTACAAGCATCAATTGCGCAACAGCCTTCATTGATACATTTTGTGGTGAACACGACTGATATTCAAGTCGCGACCAACACCTGGAAAGCGCAGGGTCTGGATATCGGACCGGTAGTGCACGCCCAACGTCAAACCGAGAAGGGACCGCTTCATTGGCAAATCACCGTGCGTAACGACGGTCAAAGACTGTTCGATGGAACACTGCCGACATTGATTCAATGGGGTGAACCGGATGCAACCGAGCCTATGCGCATGCACCCAAGCACCAGCTTGCCAAGATCCGGCGTGGGCTTGCTAAATGTCACGGTCTCGCACCCTGCAACAGACATACTGACAAGCGCTTACAAAGCGGTTCATTTAAATGACATTGAAATGATCAGTGGCGAAGCGAATATTTCAGTACATTTGCAAACACCCAAAGGGCTGGTGGTGTTGCAGAGTCGCGGTTTGTGAATACCATTTCCAACCGGGCTTGACTGCACCCATAAGTGTCAGCAGCAAGCTTGTTGTGTTGTATTTTCTTTTGATGCAGAGTTCTGCGTATTCAGATACTCACCATCGCATCTTCACCAATGAGTTCAAGGTAGGCATCGTCCAAGCTGACAGGTTGAACGCTCAGTGAACTCAGCTTGACACCGTCCAGCGTCTCGATGATGTCACGCAAGCCCAAGTTTTGCGGCAGAAAGAGTCTTATTTGGCCAGCATGGTGTCGAACAGTCCAACCCTGCAACATCGCACGCTGAGTGATGGTTTCATGATCCTCGGATTGAACCTTAGCCACCGCCTGGGCAGGCATGCGAAGAAGCAGATCGGCTACGCTGCCATTCGCCACCACTTTGCCGTTACGCATGAGGGCCACTTTGTTGCAAAGCCGCTCAGCCTCTGCGAGATGATGGCTGGTCAACAGAATCGTCGTCCCGCGATCACGCAAATCCTCTATCAGCCGCCAAAGGTCCATCCGTGCTTCAACATCAACAGCTGCTGTGGGTTCGTCCAGCACCAATATCGAGGGTTGGTGAACCAAAGCAACGGCCAAGTGCAAACGCTGTTGCCAGCCACCCGAAAGCTGTCCAACGCGTGTGTTCGCGAAGGTATTCAGGGAAAACGTGCGCATCAGTTCAACAACGCGATGCTGACACTCTTTATTTGAAAGACCGTGAATCTGTCCAAAAAAATGAAGATTCTCAGCAGGAAATAAATCGGGGTAAAGCGCGCAGCGTTGTGTACAAAATCCAATCAGCGAACGATCTTTGTCATTCATTTGATTGAGCGGTTGGCCCATCAGACTGATTTGGCCAACATCCGGCAACAGCAATTTACAAATAATATTCAAAACAGTTGATTTGCCACAACCATTGGGGCCAAGCAGTCCCAAAATTTCACCAGCCTCCAAACGAAGACTAAACCCGTCAAGGACTTTTTGGTTGCCAAATGACTTATGAATCCCGTCTATTTCCAATGCTGCGCTCATTGGTGTTTTTCCGTGTTTAGTAGTTGCTTATAAGAATGGATGCCTAAACCCAGGCACAGGCCACAAAACCCGAAAAGAAAGATCAATTCGAAGCGAAGATCGACAAAGCTTTTGCCATAGGCTGCAACACCTTTGAAGGCTTGGTTCATGTGCAATATCGGATTGAGTTGAGCGAGGTTTTGCATGGCTTGCGGCATGATTTCAAGGGGAAAGAAAGTACCGCCCAGCACCAAGATAGGAACGCCAATGGCAGATAAACCAACCACCACTTCTTCGCTTCGTCTGGCAAATCGAACACCCAGAAAAAAACCCATTCCCACGTACGAAAAAACGGAAAGTAGCAAGATCAAGCCACCCAACAAAAGACTGCCGTGGTACTGGACGCCTATCAACAAAGCAATACTGTAGAGTATGAAAACTTGCATTAACGCCAGCAGCAACTGAGACAGCACAACGCCTAAGAAATAAGCCGATGGACGCAGTGGCGTGGTTCGCAACCGAGAAAGAGTGCCACGTTCACGCTCAGCAGCGATGATGGCAACAGTACCGCCCAAGCAACTGAAAAACAGCGCTGCACCTACCAATATGCCAGCAGCAGCTGCATCTAAGCCAGCGCGCATGCTGATGTTATTGGCATAAACCAAACCAAAAAGCAGCATCATGGTCGCTGGGAAAATAGCCCAGAAAATCAGTCCTCTTTTTTGACGCCATTGCTCTAGCAGTAGTCGGTGCGAAACGGCCCAAGTTTGATTCAACAACAAACGGCTACTTTTCATTGAATTGATTGTTTGAAGAGGGCTAGATCGGGAATAACTGTCTCGAGGGCTTTGGCGGACATCAAGACACCCGGGATTCCGGCGCCTGGATGGGTGCTGGCACCCACCATGAACAAATTTTCAATGTCTTCACTGCGGTTATGGGGTCGAAACCATGCACTTTGCAACAGCAGCGGCTCAAGACCAAATGCAGCTCCTTTGTATGAAAGGAGATCATCTTGAAAATCTTGCGGGGTCGTCATGAACGAGACGGTCAGGTGATCTTGCAAATTTGGAAGAACTGTTTCCTCTAGGGCCTTGGCTATCGCTGCACGGTAAGGCTCCGCTTGAACTTCCCAATCAGTGCCACTGTCCAAGTGGGGCACGGGAGCGAGTACGTAAAAGCTATCGCACCCAGCGGGCGCCATGGTCAAATCTGTAGCCGTAGGGCGGTGCAAGTACAAGCAGAAATCTTCGGCCAGATGATGGTTGTTAAAGATGTCTTCTAACAAAGCTTCGTATCTCGGACCAAGCAGCATCATATGGTGGGGCACATCGTCAAATCGTTTGTTGGTACCAAAATACCAAACAAACAAACTCATTGAATATCTGCCACGTTCAATCTTGGCGTTGGTCCATTTTTTTCGGTGCTGAGGCTCAATAAGGTATTTGTAGGTCCATGCAGTGTCGGCATTGGATACAACCACATCAGCGTGAATTCTTTCACCTGTCAAAAGCGTCACCCCGCAGGCTTTTCCATTTTCGATATTGATGCGTTGAACTTGCGCGCTGGTTCTGACGCTCCCCCCCATGTCTTCAATCAGACCTACCAAGCCATTCACCAAAGCACCAGTGCCACCCATGGCCCAGTGCACGCCATGGCGTCTTTCAAGTGCATTGATGAGTGAATACACACAGGTGACAGAAAATGGATTACCGCCAATCAATAGGGACTGCAGACTCATGACCTGGCGCAACTTGGGATGCTTGATATGCTTGGCCACCAATGCATACAGTGTCCGCCAACCCTTCATTCTGGACATCGAAGGCAAGGCCATCAGCATGTGGCGCATGCTGTCAAAGGCATGGGCGCCCAAATTTTCAAATCCCAATTCATAGCAGCGATCTGCTTCTTTTAAAAAAGCGTCGTAGCCGGGACCAGCATCTGGATCCATACGCAGGACTTCACTGCGCATTTTCACGGGGTCGCCGCTGTAATCGAAATGATCGCCGTCAGCAAATCGAACTCTGTAGAAGGGGTCTAGTTTACGAAGCTCAATATCATCCGCCAAATGACGGCCTGCCAGAGCCCACAGTTCTTCAAGCAAGAAGGGCACGGTGATGATCGTCGGGCCTGCATCAAAGGTGTAGCCATCTGTTTGAATGACGCGGGCTCGTCCTCCAGGCGTATTCATTTTTTCGAGTATTTGCACACGCCAGCCCTTGGCGCACATGCGAATGGCTGCCGCTAAGCCACCAAAACCACTGCCAATGACCAATGCCACGGGTGCCTCAGCGTCTGCGTGACGGTGACTTTTTTTAATCGCGTTTGCATTCATCTGCAAAAACCTGGTGAGACTGAATTTTGGATTTATACAGGCTACCCATTTGATGGGCAATACAGACATAGTAAGGGATTTACCCTTTGGTTTGTCTCAGTCAATACACCTATGTTTTGAGATGAAGCAGGAACTTTATGCACTGGGTGTGCCTATTTTTTTGTACGCTGAAAGTTATTCGACAGAGTTTTTTTGATGTAAATCAATAACGATGTTGAGGGAATTGCTTAGCATGCCCTGATGACTTCCACAAGCTCTTACAAGTATGGCCAAGCTTTGATCTTGCTTCATTGGCTAATGTTTTTTCTGTTTATCTTTGTTTATGCCGCCATCGAGTTTCGGGTGTACTTCGATAAAGGCATGCCAGAGCGAGAGTTCATGAAAGCCCTGCATTTCATGTTCGGGCTTTTGGTGTTACTGCTGGTGTTGTTGCGATTGGTTGCGCGTCGCTTGAGCCCCAGACTCCCTCCTGATTCATCAAAGGGCTGGTCCAAACTTTTGCACATTGGGTCTCAAGTAGCGCACTGGGTGCTGTATGCGTTCATGTTGGGCATGCCATTAATGGGCTGGATGGTGTTGAGCGCAGCGGGCAAGCCGATCCCGTTTTTTGGACTGGTCATGCCCGCTTTGATTGGGCCTGATGAAGCCTTGGCCAAGCAACTCAAGAATTTGCATGAAACGGCTGGCAGCTTGGGTTATGTGTTGATTGGCGTGCATGTTCTGGCCGCCTTTTCCCATCAATTCGTACTGAAAGACCATTTGATGGCCCGAATGCGTTTGCGTTGATGGTGCTACCGTTTACGCTGATATTGGGGCTGTTGGCCATAGCCACCCTTGCAGGAGACTATGTTCTTCATCAGTTCAATTTGGTGTGGGTCGGCCGCTATCTGGGAATTCTCGGAACACTTTTAATACTGATCTCACTTTATTACTCTGCTCGAAAGCGAAAGTGGGTTCAATCTGGGAATCCGCAAACACTCCTGAAGTGGCATCAGTTTGTTGCCTGGATGGGCTCAACCATGGTTTTGATTCATTCAGGCATTCACTTCAATGCCATCTTGCCTTGGTTGGCTACGATCGCTATGGGGGTTAATGTCGTGAGTGGTCTCGTTGGGAAAATACTCTTAAAGAAGTCCCAGCTATTTGTAACGACCGAGCGTGAAAAATTCAAAGCCCAAGGGTTGTCTGCAGTTGAAATTGAGCGATTCATTTTTTGGGACTCGGTGGCACTCAAAGCCATGGCGCAATGGCGTAAGGTTCATATTCCTATCTCTATTGTCTTTGCAGTATTGGCCATTGGCCATATTTTTAGTATCTTTTTGTTTTGGGAGTGGAGATGAGTCGCACTCTCAAAATTATTTTGCTGGTTAACTTGTTGGTCATTGCTATTTTTACCTTTGCTTATGCGCAGCTGATGGTGGCCCCAGGTCTCTTGATCAAAGAACATCACGACTTAAATGGAAATTGTTTTGCTTGCCACACTTCATTCAAGGGCATTGACTCTAAGAAATGCAGCACTTGCCATTTGCCAGCCGATATTGGTCGTTTGACGACCAAAGGCCTGCCACTTACCAAGCCTTCAACTTCAGTAACTTTTCACAAAGATTTAAATCAAGGAAGTTGTGTATCGTGCCACAGTGATCATGTTGGCGTAAAGCGATATCAGACCAAAAGAAAATTTGAGCATGCCTTATTAAAAGCAGAAACAAGAGGAAGTTGCCAGACTTGCCACAAACCCCCGGTAGATTTTATTCATCAGCAAAGCAAAGGTAACTGCACACAGTGCCACATACAGACGCAGTGGACGCCAGCAAGCTTCGAACACGATAAATTCTTTGTGCTTGACAGACATCACTCAGCTGCGTGTTCAACATGCCACATTGCCAATAATTACAAGCGGTACACATGCTATGGGTGCCATGAACATTCGCTTGAGAAAATCAGAAGTGAGCATTTGGAAGAAGGCATACAAAAATTTGAACAATGCGTTGAATGCCATCGCAGTGGTGATGAAAATAGCGCTAGGGGCAGCAAGGATTAGACTGAGGGATTCTTTTGAGATTTCTTTTTCCGTTTTGAAAGAATCAAAGCGGTATTGATTCCCGTGATGACCATGATCGGCCACAGCCACGTACAAACCATGACCCAAAAAAGGCGACTTTCGAGGAAAGAATTTTGGTCTGAGTTATCTGCTTTTTGAGGCCCTTCACTAAATAAGTGCCGATTTGAATAACTGGCAAAACCAAAACATGTTCCTAACAAGAGGAAAAGACAGATAAAAGCATTTGCGGTTGTCATTTTTGCCTTATATGTAGTTATGTCACGCAAATATTACAATAGGTTTTCAATCAATGGCTACAAATTTGACCCTGTTGCAAATAGTTAGGAATTATTCATAATGAGTTAAGGTGTCGCCACATGATTTGGCGCTATATTGATGTGGTTCACCAACGTAAATGCCAGATGTGAAACTCAGAGGGCCATGTCTTTTGGGTTAACGAATGGAATCCAAGTACTTCCTGTAAAAGCGCATGAACAACGGAATATCGATCCTGTCTGAACAAGCTTTGGTCGGAGAAGCGCGTGAAGAATTCTTGCAACTGCTGCACAACTCACCTTGGGCTGGTTGGTTGGCGGTAAATACCGAGTCCCGTGTGGCTGGCTATCAAGCATGCTACCGACTGAGCGATGAGGGTCGGTCCTTGCTCATTCCCAATGACAGTACGCTCAGCATCATTGACGCCCGCGCCTTAGGACGAACAGACCCTGATCAAGCGTTGGCAAATGAAATTTTGTTAGGTTTGTTGAGCAGTCCATACCCTCATATTTTCCCGAGTTATGAAGAGCTTTTGAGCCAGATTCGGGCCAGAAAGTTCATTGCACAAGCGGCAAAACTCACCTCATTGAGGTTTGACACCCGTGCTGTAGACAGGCCAATGTCGCATTGGTTGTATGACGAGGCCTTGGGGTTCACGCTCAAACCATCGCGGTCATTGATTGAGGCTTTGCGTTTGGCCACCCAGCCCGCATTTTCTGGGAGTGAATTCGCCTTTTCATGTTACCGAGCCAGCGAATATGTCATTCTGTTGGGTATTGCGCTGGAGGCACAAATCAGCAACCCCGTGCTCTATGAAAAATTGCAGCAGCAGTGGCAAATCAAAGCCATTGCATCTGGGGCATTTCACGAAACTTTTTTGATCGAGCACGGCTCTTTGGCTGACCCCATTCCAATGCTGCATTACATACCAGGCGATCGGGTCTGGTTTCGCAATCCAGATCCGCACTCCAGCAATGTTTCTGGCTATGAAGGTTCCTGGGTAATCTACATGGGGGCGGGTTTGTTCAGTAATTTTTGGGACTGTTCTCGTCCTTTTTCATTGGATGAGAAATGTGTCGAATTGTTTCATTGGCGTGATGGGGTCTATTTGGATGATGCAGGTGTGTGGTGCATGGATGAAGCCGTGGTAGCCCAACAGGTGGCCCAGAGCTTGGCAGATCCCCATAAGTTGCAATCCATTCTGTTGGGCATGAAGAAATACCGGGAACCATCGGGTGTGTATCAGAACGGCGGCTGTATCGATGCCACAAGAGAATCCCCACGACTTTTGCGTCCGCAGACATGTGACATTGTGCTGCGTGATATTTGATTATGTTTTTCACCCCTATATATAAACAACTAACACAATAGTAAAAATAGTCGCCGATTAATTTTTCTTACACCTGACAATTGAGGCATCGTTCTCAATCCACCAACAAATGACCCGTCTTAACTAATATGGTGCAACCTTCAACGCTAAATGGCTTGTGTGCGCTCATGTGCGGGCTGCGTAACCAACAACCCTTAGGGTAACTTCCGTGTTCATCCTCAAAAACACCATCAACAACAAATATTTCTTCACCTCCGAAATGCCTGTGGGGGTTGAAATAAGTACCTGGAGCCCAGCGGACCAAGGCTGTGTTGGTAGTGCCAAAAGTTGATAAAGGCATCACAGTGAGCCCTGGAACCAATCCTTGATACCACTCAGCCGATTGAGTGTTGATGACCACTCTCTCTTCGTCTGAAGGATCAAGATATCGAAGTTTGACAAATAGTGTGCAACCCGTTTCAGTGAATGGCGTATGGCTCGAACCAACTGGATTTTTAACGTAGGTTCCAGCAGGATATTGGCCACACTCATCTTCAAACACGCCGTCAAGCACAAAGAATTCTTCACCCAGCTCATGCTGGTGAGAGGTGAAGCTGGAATTGGGCGCATAACGTACCAAGCTGGTTGCGCGAGCAACTTCATCGCCATCCCGTTCCAGCATTTTTCGATCAATGCCGTTAACGGGTGAGGCGATCCACGGCACAGTTTCTGTGTTGACGGTGACCTTGAGATTGAAATCGGTGTGAAGTTTCATGGCTGTCAATTGTTGATCAGTTTTGCCAAACCGCGTAGCCCAACTTTTGCAACCTGATGGCTAGGTCTACTTCCATGTACTGCGCATCTCCGTAGGGCATGGGATTTAGCTTTTCGTAGATTTCTGGCATAAGCCGCAATCCGTATTTCATGGCGTACTTGTTGGCTTTGATACCAGCCTTGTGTTGATCAAACCTTGTATCTGGATCATGCCCAGTCATGCCTACATACACACAAGGCTTACCTGTCTCATAGTCAGGGTTGGCTTTTTTGAATTTTGATTCATACAGAACATCTTTGTCCAGTTCGATGACGTAGACGAAGTGACGTTCTTTAGGCATAGAGATGAAAGATCAGTGTCTTGATCTAAGTTGATCCAGCGTGACAAACTCAAGTGCTTTTTGGTGCGTGCTTTCCAAAATCACAGGAGGTGCCACACCCGCCGCCAAGGCCTCTTTCCAGCGCAGGGCACACAGGCACCACTTGTCACCATCTTTGAGTCCTTTGAATCTGTGTTCGGGTCTGGGTGTCACCAAGTCATTACCTAGCTTGAGGGTGAAATCTAAAAATTCCTGAGTGATGCGGGCGCAAACAACATGACTGCCATGGTCCTGCCGGTCAGTTTTGCAGCAGCCATCTCTGAAAAATCCGGTAAGCGGGTCATATGAGCAGGGAATTAATTCAGTACCCAGCACGTTGAGGGCTTGCTCATTCATGGCCATGCACTTTCATAATTACAAATTTCATCAAACCCTCTGAAGCTTCCTCAACCAAATCGAGAACGTGTTCAAAATTTTTATCGTCACCATAGTAGGGATCGGGAATCACAGTGGCTTTGGATGTTTTTAGAAACTCTGCAAAACCCCGGATTTTGTGCTGTAAGTGAGAAGGGCAACGTTGCTCAAGTAAGGCGCGGTTGTCCCAATCCATGGTGATCAGCAAGTCAAAGTTTTCAAAATCGTCATCGTTGACAGCCCGAGCCCTTAAGTTGGAGAGGTCGTATCCACGTTTCAGGGCATGCATTTGACTGCGCGAATCAGGAGGAGAGTTAGGGTGGTAGTTGTGCGTACCTGCTGAGTCGACATGGATTGCGTCAAGAAGTTTGCTGTGTTGCAGTTTTGCTTTAAATACACCTTCTGCAGTGGGACTGCGACAAATGTTGCCCATGCATACAAATAGGATTTTTAGTTTGTGAGAATTCATTATGAATCTTAACAATGCATTAACTTGCACATTTCGCGCATATGCAGGCCTTACCTTTAGCCGCGTCTGGTACTTTATCCATCACAGCAGGCTTAAAAACTGTGTCCATGCACCAGCAGCGCTCAGGCTTTGTGCCTGATACCTTTGCATTTTCCATGGCGCAAACATTGGGTTCATGGCAGATAGGGCAGCGAGTTGGATCAATGGTGTCCATTTAGACCTTTGAGTTTGAGTAGGTGATTCTTGGAATTTAAACCGAACACTTTAGCCGAAGTCAAACAGCTGAGAGATGGGTCTGCCAACTTTGAAATGCTGATTGTTCGACTCCAACCGGAGGCTGCCAGGTCCAGGCCGCTGGTACGTTGTACATTTCAACGGCTTTGGCTTGGCGTCCTGCCGTTGGCGCCGGCGAAGCTCAAACGTTAGGCGTCCAAGTCACCCGTTTTCCTTAACCGAAGCACTCAGGAAGCCTCATGCGATCTA
>CAMDSU010000051.1 GCA_945907335.1 Bordetella parapertussis
GGCAAGCTGGTGTCCTCATACGCTTGGTTAGCCAATGCAGTGTCAAGAAATTTATGACGCTCAACCGCAAGCATGGCATTCAAAACCAATTCATCTTCAATGCCACCCTCTGCCAACCTTTTCACCATGGTAGATCTGACGGTTGCCGAGTCAAGTCCCAATCCAGATGCAGCAGAGGAAGCCACCGAATTTTGCTTAGCAGAAACTCCTGCTACCCAGCTTAATGGGGAAGATGGTTTGACCAACTTTTGCGGTGGGCTGGTATTGAATTTTGCAGGGAAACTTGGTCGAGATTTCATTCGACCTTTTCCAAGTGCGTCACGCAATCTTGCCAACTGGCCAAGCCTTGGTGATCCGTCAAATCAACTTGCAATGGGGTGATGGCAACATGCCCTTCAGCGGTAGCAAAAAAATCAGTATCGTGTGCTTCATCTTTGGCAAGTCCTGCACCACCGATCCAATACATGGTTTCCCCTCGAGGGTTAACTTGTGTAATGACTCGCTCAGCGGGATGCCTTCTTCCCAATCTACAAATTTTGGGTGCTTTTAATTCATTGAAAGGTTTATTTGGAATATTTACATTAAGCAACCAAGGAGAGTTCTCTGTCATTGATCTTCGTGTCATGCTTTGAACAAACGCCATCGCCCATTGGGCGGCATCGTCAATATTCCCCCAACCTCTTTCAACTTGACTAAATGCAATGGCAGGAATACCCATGAGATAAGCCTCCATGGCGGCACCTACCGTGCCTGAATAAATTGTGTCGTCCCCCATGTTGGCGCCATTATTGATGCCGGAAACCACCAGATCAGGTTTATACCCGAGCAAGCCGGTTAGGGCAATATGCACACAATCCGCTGGCGTTCCAGTGACATAACGAAATCCATTTTCTGCTTGTCGAATGTAAATGGGGGAATGCAGCGTCAAGGCATTGGATTTGGCGCTGTTATTTTGCTCAGGGGCGACAACTTCCACATCTGCAATTTTTCTCATGGCATTAAACAAAGCGATAATGCCGGGAGCTTGGTAGCCGTCGTCGTTTGAAATCAAAATTCTCATGAATCACCCTCTAAAACCTGATTGTAGGGTGAGAGGATGGCCTTCAAATCCTCCCACAACTCGCACTTTTTTCCAAGGAACAAATCATGCACGCTTGGCTATGTGAAAACCCCATTGGTGTTGAAGCCCTTCATTGGAAAGAACTGCCTACGCCAGTTCCGGCGGCCAACGAAGTATTGATCAGGATTGAAGCAGCAAGTTTGAATTTTCCCGATGTTTTGATCGTTCAAAACAAATACCAAATGAAACCTCCACTTCCATTCGTGCCGGGTTCTGAATACGCCGGAAAAATTGAAGCAATTGGAAAGGAAGTTACCCACCTAAAAGTTGGACAAGCGGTGGCATGCCTCAGCGGCACCGGCGGATTTGGAACGCATACTGTCGCACCTGCACATTTGTGTCTACCTTTGCCGATCGGTTTTGATCCTGTGGATGCGGCAGCCTTCATCATGATTTACGCCACTTCATACCATGCACTGGTGGACAGAGCGCTACTCCAGCCGAACGAAACTGTATTCATCATGGGGGCAGCTGGCGGTGTTGGAACTTCAGCCATTCAGATTGCCAAAGCCGTAGGCGCAAAAGTGATTGCCGCAGCGTCTACACCAGAGAAATGCGAATTTTGTCTGACTCTCGGTGCTGATCATGTCATCAATTACAGCGATAACAATTTCAGAGATAAGCTCAAAGAGTTAACCGGCGGCAAAGGCCCAGATGTGATCTACGACCCTGTAGGAGGCGAATTCACCGAACCTGCTTTTCGTTCCATTGCTTGGCGAGGCCGCTACTTGGTGGTTGGCTTTGCCTCTGGACCTATTCCGTCAATCCCGCTGAATTTGCCTCTGCTCAAAGGGGCATCATTGATGGGTGTGTTCTGGGGTGATTTTGCGAAACGTGAACCAGCAAATAATGCAAAGATGATGCAAATCTTGATCGACTGGTACCAGCAGAAAAAAATCAAACCACCCATAGACCGCACGATGCCGATGAACGAATTACCTGCCGCTTATGCCCGCATGAACTCCCGGGCAGTCATGGGTAAATTGGTCATGGTCAACCCATCCTGATCAACATTTAAATCAATGGCAAAATAGATTCTTCTGTTTTTGTCTGAAGTTGTTCAATCCTCATTAACTTAAAAGGTCATTCATGGCGCAAATTCTTCAATCTCTTTACAAAACATTGTTCGCAGGTTTGGTTTTACTGATCGTTGTTTTATTCGTTACAACATCCGTCACCGGTAATCCCATTCAATTCAGCCATGCTTGGGGTAGTTTCGTGATGCGTTGGTTGCACGTTGGTTCAGGGATTATGTGGATAGGCTTGCTTTGGTATTTCAACTTTGTGCAAATTCCCTCCATGTCCAGCATTCCAGATGAACAAAAACCAGCTATCAGCAAAGTCATCGCTCCAACAGCGCTGTTTTGGTTCCGTTACGGCGCTCTTGCCACGGTCGTCACAGGCCTATTGTTGGCTTGGATGCAGGGCTATATCGTCAGTGCATTGACTTTACAACCAGGCGTAGTCGCCATCGGATTGGGAATGTGGATCGCACTGGTGATGGCATTCAATGTCTGGTTCATTATTTGGCCAAACCAGAAGAAAGCTCTGGGTATGGTGGTTGTAGAAGCGCCCGAAAAAGCCAAAGCGGCCAGGACAGCAATGCTTACATCGCGTATCAACACCATGCTCTCCATCACCATGCTTTACATGATGGTCGCTCAGCAAAACGCCGCGCTTTAAGAACAGTTACTAAGTACGCAAGTTAAACCGCTCCGTGTGGCTAAAACCTTTTGGCCAGATACTGTCTGACCAAAAGGTGATCTTCACAGAGCGGTTTTTTTATGGTTACTCCAACTACCTATCTAGATTTATTAAGCAAGTGACAAGGCTAAAACTCTTAAGTTAGCCAAAACTATATTGACCACTTGTAACAATACCAAGACGATCAAAATAGAAATATCGATACCCGCAATGGGGGGAACAATTTTTCTTACAGGTGATAAAAATGGTTGCGTCAATTTGTCGAGAAAGTAAAAAACCTCTGCATTGGCGTTTATCCAGCTTAAAAGCGCAAAAATAATCAGCAAGCCTGTCATACCGCTCAGTGCGGAACTTGCAAGTTCAAAAAAGGCCAGTACAAGGGTGTGCATTGGTGAAAAGTTGCCAGCCAGAAGTAGAGACTGGAGCAAGATGCCGGCTAACTGAACCAAAAAAGCAGATATGAAACACGCCAGATCAAATTGGGAGAACTTAGGCAAGACTCTTCGTAAGGGCAACACTGCCCAGTCAGTTAACTTGTAAATGAAATGGCTAAATTGACCAACACCCTGACTTAAATTCAGCTTGATGAGCAAACAGTACCAACGGAAAAGGAATAAACCCACCCAAAGAGATATTGCTGTTTTGAGTAATAACAGCGCTATTTGGGTGAACATATCATGCAGCCAGCGCTACTTTTTCCTTGAAACCCAGTTGGTCAAGCGCCGAGGACAAATGCCCAAGACTTCGCTCGATATGGTGAAGTTTTTCAAGCCCAAATAAGCCAATTCTGAAGGTCATGAAATCGGCAGGCTCGTCACACTGCAGAGGAACACCTGCAGCTGTTTGTAAGCCAAGGGCCAAGAATTTTTTACTGCTCTGAATTTCCGGGTCACTGGTGTAACTGACAACCACTCCGGGTGCTTTGAAGCCGTCAGCTGCAACACTCACAATGCCACGGCTTTCAAGTAAATCTCTGACTCTTTCGCCCAATTCAATTTGCTCTTGGCGGACTTTTTCGAAACCATACGCTTTCGTTTCTTGCATGACTTCTCGCAAACGTGTCAAAGCATCAGTTGGCATGGTTGTATGGTAAGAATGGGCACCCTTTTCATAGCCTTCCATGACTTGTAGCCATTTTTTTAAATCACAAGCAAAACTGCTGCTCTGGGTGGCGTCAATAGCGGTTCTTGCGCGCTCACTCAACATAACCATGGCGCAACAAGGTGAACCGCTCCACCCTTTTTGAGGGGCACTGACCAACACATCAACACCAGTTGTCTTCATGTCAACCCACATTGCACCAGAGGCAATACAGTCGAGCACAAATAAACCACCGTATTGGTGAACTGCATCTGATACCTTTTTTAGGTAGTCATCGGGCAAAATCATTCCAGCAGAGGTTTCAACATGGGGCGCAAAAACAACTGCAGGTTTTTCGTTGTTGATGGTTTGCAGCACATGATCGATTGGACAAGGAGCCCAAGGTGACTGCTTGTCGTGGGACAAAGGCTTGGCTTTGAGAACAATGGATTCAGAGGGTATGGCACCCATGTCGAAAATTTGTGACCATCTGTAACTGAACCAACCATTTCTGATGACCAAGACTTTCTTGCCAGTGGCAAACTGCCTTGCCACTGATTCCATTCCGAAAGTACCACTGCCGGGTACTAAAACAGTTGAATGGGCTTGGTATACATCTTTAAGTATTTTAGAAATGTCTTTCATCACGCCTTGAAAGCGCTGAGACATATGGTTCAAGGCTCGGTCTGTATACACAACGGAAAATTCAAGCAATCCATCAGGATCAATCTCAGGAAGCAGTCCAGGCATGAAAGAACTCCGGTAGGTGTAGGTAAATGGGGTGGCTGATGGGGCTCGAACCCACGACAACAGGAATCACAATCCTGGACTCTACCAACTGAGCTACAGCCACCACAACTTCATTATAACTATCAAAAAAATCTTTACATACCCACTATTTATTAGGTTTTGCTGCGTCAGGTGCCGCCTGCTTGAACGACACTTTTAAAATGTCTTTTAAGTAACTGAAGTAAGCCAGATTTTCAGCCGTCGACCATGACTTGATGAATCTTTGTTTGAGCTCAGGCGTCTTTGTCGGGTTATTGGCGGAAGCAAGCAATTTGTTGACCTTCACAATGCCATAACCTTTTGCACCCAAGTCCACACCAAGCAGCTGAGGTAATTTGTCTGGGTTAGCTCGCATGGCCTCGTCAACCAAATTTCCAGGAAGTTTTAAATTTTGGTCTCTGCTCAAGGCCACGGCGGTTTGAAATTCTGCTTTCTCCGGTGATTTTTTCCAAAGCTCTAATTGTGTGGAGCCATCCTTCTTGGCCAAACCCAGCGCTTTTTCGTTCAGCACTGTTTGAACCAGCACAGGCTTGATCTCATCGAAATTCAAGTAGTTTGCAGGGTAATGCTTGGTGACACGAACAGACATCAGTGTGTTGGGTGCGATTTCAATAGCTTCCGAATTTTTCAGGCCCTTGATACTTTCAGGCGAGAAAACAGTCTTGAGTACATTTGAATTGGCCCAAGGTGATTTTTGGTCTGGGTTGTTGTCTTTGGTAACCGCAGATGCTGACTGAATATCTACTTTAAGTTTTTCTGAAACAGACTTGAAACTATCAGCTTGCTCGTAAACCAAGTTGGTGAATTGCTCAGCGATCTCGGCATATTTCTTTTGTGCCAATTGCTTTTTTAACTCAGACTCCAACCCACTGCGCATTTGGGCAAAATTGGCCGCAGTCGCAGACTTGATATCTATCAGTTGAATAATGTGGAATCCAAAATCAGATTGAACCAAGCCGCTGATCTCACCTTTTTTTAGATTGAAAGCAGCATCTTCAAATGGTTTAACCATGGCGCCGCGGGCAAAGAACCCGAGGTCTCCCCCATTGACAGCAGAGCCAGGATCTTGAGAATTTTTCTTTGCAACGTCCGAGAATTGTGAAGGCGATTTCTTCACCAAATCAAGAAGCAAAGTAGCCTTTTCTTTTGCTTTTGCCTTATCAGCGTCATTCATTTCCTTTGGCGCATTGATCAAAATATGACTGGCTCTACGTTCTTCTTTAGCAGCGAGGGTGCTTTGGTTTTGATCGAAATAGCTCTTGAGTTCAGGTTCGCTGACAACGATGGTTTTTTCAATTGCTTCCTGACTTAACACGACATATTCAATATCCACAGACTCGAGTGACTTGTACTCTTCCTTGTGCGTATTGAAATACTTAAGAACTTCCTCGTCTGTTGGCTTGGCTTGTGCCAAATAATCAGACGCAGAAAAAATTGCAATTTGAACTTCCCTTTGCTGATAGAAAGCGTCTAGAGCAACCTCCATTTGCCCGGGGAAAGATAGACTGCTTTGTGTAACTGCAGTTACTACCTGCTTGACTGCAACATCGGATCGCATACGATTTTCAAAAATTTCCGGGGTCATTCCTTGTGATGCGAGAAGTTGACGGTACTTCTCCAGATCCAAACTGCCATCAGGTTTTTTAATCGAAGCGAGAACTTCCATTTCTGCGATAGATTGTGCAACTTTTTGGTCCGAAACACTTAAGTTGAGTTTTCTTGCACTTGCCTCTAACACCCGAGATTGAACCAATCTTTCCAGCACACCGTATTTGATAGCAGGTGTGTCAAACATACTTACATCAATATTTGGCATCGAAGTACGCATGCGAGAAATTTCACTCTCGTGGGACTTCTCCCATTCTTCTTTAGATATATCAACGCCGTCGACAGACGCAACTGCCTCTCCTTTTTCATTGGATCCTTTGTAGCCTTCAATACCAAACAGAACAAAAGAAGGAAAAATAAGAATAATCAGCAGGATCTGCATGATTTTTTTATGGTGGCGGATGAAATCGAACATGGCTTAATTGAATAAATAAAAGAAAAGGCGAACATTGTTCGCCTGAATGGTTTGGTGGGTGCTGACGGTCTCGAACCGCCGACCTACGCCGTGTAAAGGCGCCGCTCTACCAACTGAGCTAAGCACCCCACCGAATCTTCAAATCAGTTCAAAGCATCTTTCAACGCTTTGCCAGGACGAAACTTTGGGACAGAAGCAGCTTTAATTGTAATAGCAGCGCCAGTAGCAGGATTTCTACCGCTTCTTTCTGCCCGCTTTGATACTTCAAATGTACCAAAACCAACCAAAGAAACAGAGTCTCCCTTTTTCAATGCAGCTGTGATGGAATCGATTGCAGATTCAAGTGCGCGAGTTGCCGCAGCTTTTGAAATATCTGCATCTGCAGCAATGTGTTCAATAAGTTCAGATTTATTCACAAAATTCCCCTCGACATAAGGCGTGTTTAGGTAGGTTGATAGGTTGACAAAATTTTTGAGCAGAGAACAGCTTGCGGGTAGTTTTAGAGAAATTTCGCAAGACACACACGCACCAAAAAGCTATGTATGTACTACCCCGTTGAAAAATGCCCAACCACTATTCTAGTGGGTTTCAGTAGCACATAGGAAAGCACTACTTGGCATTTGCCTTGATCAATGGAATAGCTTTTTTCAGGTAAAAAACCATGGATCCAATGGTGAGTATGGCTGCAATCCATATCAGTACCCCACCCCAATAGCTGGTTGAAATATGACCGAAAAGTACACCGTCATAAATTAAAAATGGAATGGCTATCATTTGGACTGTGGTCTTAAGCTTGCCAATCATATGGACCGCCACTGTTTTATTTGCACCAATTTGTGCCATCCATTCGCGAAGAGATGAAATAGCAATTTCCCTTCCGATGATCAATAAGGCCACACTGACACTAACCCTGTCTAAATCTACAAGAACCAGCAAACTTGCGCATACGAGAAATTTATCTGCAACCGGATCCAAAAAAGCACCAAAGGCTGATGTTTGATTTAACCTTCGGGCCAAAAATCCGTCAAGCCAATCGGTCAATGCAAAAAGAACAAACATAACAGTCGCAATCAAATTGCGAGTACTCATATCAAGTGGCCATTGAAACACCCAAACCAGCAAAGGAATTGCAACAATTCGAGTCCACGTCATAAGGTTGGGTAAATTGAAAAACATGAGTTACTCGTAAATAACCATTGAATCAACCGCAGAGGTTTTCAACTTAAGGTTCAAAAGCAGTTCGTCGGTTGGATAAAGCTGCGCTTTTGTACCCAATTGAATTTCCCCCTCCCCTTGTAAAGTCGTCACATGTAAACGTACGCCAAGTCGATGAGATTGTGGCTGCTGGCCAATGGATAAAGGTGGAGGAATTTGCTCTTTAAGGAAGTTTGTCAGCGCATAGGTAGGTTTTTGGAAATATAACTTAACGTACTTACCAAAGCGGCATCTTGCTTGAGGCAAGTCCATGGCATCTAGCAAGCCCAAGCGAAAACCACCGCTTCTTCTATCATTTTGAATTTTTACAAGTGCTATCAGCACCTGATCCTCTTTGATCAAACTTTTATGTTTAGAAAAAACTGCTTCGTCAGACGTAATTTCTAATGCAGTGCTTCCATCATCCAAAATAAAAATGTGTAAACGTCCTTTGGCCGTATTGATCGTTCGCTCATCTCGAACTATTCCTGCTACCCATACTGGATCGCGACCTTCTTTGAGTTCTGCAAGAGATGTCTTGACAAAGCATCGAACTTCCTGTTGCACTTCGTCAAAAAGATGCCCTGACAAATGAAAGCCGATTGCAGACTTTTCAAAGGTAAGTTTATCTCTGGGGCCCCAGTCAACTTTGTTGACCATCAAGGGTTCATTGGTAATAGACCCGTGTTCATCGGCGAGGTCAAACAATCCGGATTGAAGGACGTGACTTTCTTGCGAACTGGCGTAGTCAAATGCCAAGGCAACAGAGGTCATTAGCTCATGTCGATTGACCCAAATAGAATCAAATGCACCGGCCTTTATCAAGGCTTCAACAGCTCGTTTGTTTATCCGATTGCGATCTACCCTGGCACAAAAATCGAACAAGCTTTTGAATGCACCACCAGCAGTCCGTGCTTCACAAATGGCCTCAATCGCGGATTGACCGGTCCCTTTGATTGCGCCTAGACCGTAACGTATAGATTTAGGTGTTATGGGTGAAAATCGGTATTCACCTAAATTTATATCTGGGTTATCAAAAGACAAACCCATTTCAAGAGCGTCATCAAAAAGTACTTTTAATTTATCAGTGTCGTCCATCTCAACACTCATATTTGCGCTGTAAAACTCTGCAGGAAAATGGACTTTTATCCAGGCCGTGTGATAAGCAAGTAAAGAATATGCCGCAGCATGTGATTTGTTAAAACCATACCCAGCAAACTCCTCCATCAAATCAAATATAGCGTCTGCTTGGTTATTTGAAATTTGATTTTTCGCAGCACCCTCTCGGAAAATTGAGCGGTGCAGTGCCATTTCATCGGCTTTTTTCTTTCCCATGGCTCGGCGAAGTAAATCTGCGCCTCCCAAAGAATATCCGCCAAGAACTTGAGCGATTTGCATCACTTGCTCTTGGTAAACCATGATGCCATATGTTTCAGACAAGATGGGTTCGGCCAATGGATGCGGATAGTTGACAATTTCCCTGCCATGTTTGCGCGCGACGAAACTAGGGATCAGACTCATTGGTCCTGGTCGAAATAGCGCATTCAACACAATCAGATCTTCTAGTCTGCTGGGTTTGGCATCTCGCAACATGGCTTGCATGCCGCGGCTTTCGAATTGGAAAACAGCTTCTGTTTTACCTCTTGAAAACAGCTCATAAGTAGCAACATCATCAAGTGCAATCGATTCATAATTGAAAGATGAATACTCAGGATAGCGAGTGATGATCAGGTTTTTTGCCTGTTCCAAAATCGTTAATGTGGCCAAGCCCAAAAAGTCAAATTTCACCAATCCAATAGACTCAACATCGTCTTTGTCAAACTGACTGACAGCTGCGGGGCTGCCAGGCTGCTGATAGAGCGGGCAAAAATCAGTCAATTGCCCCGGAGCGATCAGCACACCACCCGCATGCATGCCGATATTTCGCGTCAAGCCTTCTAATTTCTGGGCTAAATTCAAAAGAATTTTGACTTCGTCTTCTTGCTCATACCGTTGAGCAAGCACTGGTTCTTGTGCCATCGCCAATGCAATGGTCATGTGTTGTCCAGGCTTATTGGGGATTAACTTAGACAGTCCCTCGCAGAATGTGTAGCTCATATCAAGGGTGCGGCCAACATCTCTAATGGCAGCTCGGGCAGCCATGGTTCCAAATGTCACAATTTGACTGACAGCATCACGTCCATATTGAGTTTTTACATAGTCAATAACCCTGTCTCGGTTGAGTTGACAAAAATCAATATCAAAATCCGGCATGGACACCCGCTCGGGATTCAAAAATCTTTCAAACAGCAAGTTGTATTGAAGGGGGTCCAGATCCGTGATGTTTAAAGAGTATGCAACCAAAGAACCCGCGCCAGAGCCACGACCAGGTCCGACGGGACAACCGTTATTCTTAGCCCAATTGATAAAGTCACTGACGATTAAAAAATATCCTGGAAAACCCATTTTCAAAATCGTCTCAATTTCAAAATCCAGCCTATCAATATACGTCTGTTGTTTTGAAAGTCTGATGGTTTCGTCTGGATAGAGATGGGTCAATCTGTTTTCCAAACCCGCGTGAGA
>CAMDSU010000052.1 GCA_945907335.1 Bordetella parapertussis
CAGGGCGTAATCGATGGCGTTTTGCACAGTGGTGATTTTTTCTGCGTCTTCATCGGGGATTTCGATGCCGAACTCATCCTCCAGCGCCATCACCAGTTCTACGGTGTCCAACGAGTCGGCACCCAGATCAGCCACAAAAGCTTTTTCAGATGTGACTTGGGACTCTTCCACGCCAAGTTGTTCGGCAATGATTTTTTTGACTCGTGCTTCAATATCGCTCATGTTTCCCTCAAAGGGTTGTGGTTAGAAGTCCGCGATTTTAGCCGCGCGGACGAAACGGCTGACTACTGGCTTATACCAAGGCCGTTAAGCCATGTACATGCCGCCATTGACGTGCAATTCTTGACCGGTGATGTAGGCCCCGCCGTTTCCCGCCAAAAATGCCACGGCCTGCGCCACATCTTCGGGTTGACCGAGGTGCCCCAAGGGGATTTGACCCAGCAACGCCTGCTGCTGCTCTGGCGGCAATCCCGCCGTCATGTCGGTCTCGATAAATCCTGGGGCCACGCAATTGACCGTGATTCCGCGACTGCCCAGCTCTCTGGCCAAGGCTTTGGTCATGCCAGCCACGCCCGCTTTGGCTGCCGCGTAATTGGCTTGCCCGGGGTTGCCAGAGGCACCGACCACGCTGGTGATGTTGATGATGCGGCCAAAACGCTGTTTCATCATGGGACGCATGACCGCGCGGCACAGTCGGAAAACGGCTTTCAGGTTGGTGTCGATGACATCGTCCCAATCGCTGTCTTTCATGCGCATGGCCAAAGTATCACGGGTGATGCCGGCGTTGTTGACCAACACATGCAAGCCACCGGTTTGCTCCACCAAACGGTCCACCACCGATTGCAATTGGTCGGCATCGTTGACTTGCAACACCACCCCTTGGCAACCAGCAAACGCCGCCAATGACTCAGCGATGCGCGACGCCCCTTCTTCACTGGTGGCAGTGCCACACACGTGAAAACCTTGGCTCGCCAAATGCAAGGCAATGGCGGCACCAATGCCACGAGAAGCGCCGGTGACCAGCGCGGTCTGGGGAGAAATGGAGGGTGTTCCCATGGTCAAGTCTTTAAGAAAGCAAAGGTTTCAGTCAGGGTCACTGGGTCATACAAAGCATGCGACTGCAGGTCTGGCGAAATCCGCTTGACCATGCCCGACAGCACTTTGCCGGGGCCGCATTCAACCACGTGGCTAACGCCGAGTTGTTGCATGCACTGAATGGTTTCTACCCAACGCACCGGGCCAAATGCTTGTCGAAATAGCGCATCGCGTATGCGAGCCGGGTCAGTTTCTTGGGCCACATCGATGTTGTTGATGACCGGAATTTGTGGCAGGCCAAATGGCATGTCTTTCAAATGACTGCGCAAGCGCTGCGCGGCAGGTTCCATCATGGCGCAATGAAACGGCGCTGAAACCGGCAACAGCAAAGTGCGTTTGGCACCAGCAGCTTTGAGCAATTCGCAGGCCTTTGCAACCGCTTGTTGACTGCCTGATATGACGGTCTGACCGGGGTCGTTGAAATTGGCAGCTTGGACGACTTCTCCACTGTCAGGCGCAAACTCGGCCTGGGCTTGTTTGCAAATATCCACCACTTGGGAGGCTTGCAAACCCAACACGGCTGCCATGGCACCTGCACCGACGGCAACCGCATCTTGCATGGCCTGGGCGCGCAATCGCACCAAAGGCACCGCTTGCGACAAACTGAGCACCTCGCTGGCCACCAATGCTGAATATTCGCCCAAAGAATGCCCAGCCACAAACGACGGCCGTGTACCGCCCTCTGCCATCCAAACGCGGTAGGCAGCGACCGCAGCCACCAACATCACTGGCTGGGTGTTGGTGGTCAGCGCCAATGTTTCTTTGGGACCTTCGTGGATCAGTTGTCCCACATCTTGGCCAAGCACTTCACTGGCTTCCTCGAGCGTGGCTTCAACCACCGGGTGGTCGTTCCACGCGTCCAGCATGCCCACAGACTGTGAGCCTTGACCGGGAAACACAAAAGCAAATGTTGTCATATGTGTGAATCAGTAGCGCAAAAGAACTGAGCCCCAAGCGAAGCCGCCGCCGACCCCCTCGAGCATGACCAGTTGGCCGGGCTTGACCAGACCGGCGCGAACCCCTTTGTCCAACGCCAGCGGAATAGATGCAGCCGATGTGTTGCCATGCTCGGCCACCGTCAACAACACTTTTTCCATGGGGAGTTTCAATTTTTTTGCCGTGCTTTGAATGATGCGGATATTGGCCTGGTGCGGCACCAACCAATCAAGGTCGCTGTCATGCAGTCCGGCTTTGGCCAACACCGCACGGGCCGTGTCTTCCAAGACGCCCACCGCCAGTTTGAACACCCCTTGGCCGTCCATTTTCAACACCGGATCGCCCAAAATTTCACCACCTTGTACATGTCCGGGTACGCACAATAAACCCACATGCTTGCCATCAGCATGAATATCTGTGGCCAAAATACCGGGCTGTGAAGAAGTTTCCAGCACCACCGCGCCAGCCCCATCGCCAAACAGCACACAGGTGGTGCGGTCGTTGAAATCGAGCAGTCGTGAGAACACCTCTGCACCCACCACCAAGGCCCGCTTGGCATTTCCCGCGCGCAGCATGGCATCAGCCACACTCAAGGCATAAATAAATCCTGCGCAAACAGCTTGCACATCAAAAGCAGGCGAACCGGCGATTCCCGCCGCCTGCGGGCTGAGTTGCGCGAGTTTGTGCTGCAAGATGCATGCGGTGGAAGGAAACACCATGTCAGGGGTTGAGGTGGCCACGATCAATAAATCGATGTCTTGCGGGCCCAGTTGCGCGGAAGACAGGGCTTGTTTACAGGCTTCAAAGGCCAAATCGCTGCTGAACACCCCTGGCGCAACGAAGTATCGGGCGCCGATACCAGTGCGCTCGACGATCCACTCGTCAGAGCTCTCCACACCTTTGGCAGCCAATTCGGCCACCAAATCGGCATTGCTCAGTCGGCGTGGGGGCAGGTAGCTGCCAGTGCCAACAATTCGGGAATACAAGCTCATGCAGGGTCTGTGATGTGGGTCAACGGCGGCGAAGCCGCCAGCAAAGGGGCGGCATGGGCCAATTGGGACCGCACACGCGCCAACAAATCATGGTCGGCCGCATCATACGCGCGCTGCAAGGCTGTCGAAAACGCCAACTCGTCGGCTGATCCATGGCTTTTGAACACCAAACCCTGCAATCCCAACAAAGCCGCGCCATTGTGACGTCGGTGGTCAACCAACTTTTTAAAGCCAGATAACGCCGGATAAGCAATAAAGCCCGCAATTAATGTATAAATGTTGCGAGAAAAGCTCTTTTTCAAAAAGCCAGAAATCATGACCGCAAGCCCCTCACTGGCTTTCAATGCCACATTGCCGACAAATCCATCGCAGACCACGATATCCGTGGTGCCCTTGAAAATATCATTGCCTTCAACATTGCCATAAAAATTCAAATCGCCGGAGTTGGCTGCAGATCGCAGCAATTCACTGGTTTTTTTGATATTTTCATTGCCTTTGATGGCTTCTTCGCCAATATTTAACAAGCCAACACTGGGTTTCGCAACCCCTGTCAACACAGACACCAAGGCAGAACCCATGAGCGCAAATTGCAACAAATGCTCGGGCGTAGAGTCGACGTTGGCACCCAGATCTAGCATGGTGGTGCCGCCACCCTTGGCATTTGGCATTTGTCCGGCAATGGCAGGCCTGTCGATGCCATCCAAAGTTTTGAGCACATAACGCGCAATTGCCATCAATGCACCGGTATTGCCGGCAGATACCGCCGCATCAGCATGCCCATCGCGGACCTGCTCGATGGCAACCCGCATGGAAGAATCTTTTTTACGGCGCAATGCCACCTCAATCGGGTCGTCCATTTCGACGACTTCGCTGGCCTGGACCAAGGTGGCCCGGGGGTGGGAAAAATGGGACAGGGCTTGGGGTAGACCTACCAGCAGCAGTTGGGCACTGGGGTTGCGGTCAAGAAAAACACGGCAAGCTGGCAATGTGACCTTGGCTCCGTGGTCACCGCCCATACAGTCAACAGCCAGCGTCACCATGAGAATTGCAGTTTTTTACAGGTCAAAAACATGGGTGCCATCAAGCAAAAGGCCCGCGACAGATTCACTGTGACGGGCCCAGATGCTGAAGCAAGTTCAGGCTTCAGACTTGGTTTTCAGCACTTTTCGTCCACGGTAAAAACCGGTCGGGCTGATGTGATGACGCAAATGCACTTCGCCGGTGGTGGGTTCAACTGCCAAACCGGGGACGTTCAACGCATTGTGTGAACGGTGCATGCCTCTTTTAGAGGGAGATTTTTTGTTTTGTTGGACAGCCATGGCAGGCTCCTGAATATCGTTGGTTCAAATGGATGGTCAAATCAGGATGCTTCACCCTGAGACCAAAGAATCGAAGATTATAGCCATAAGCGATTTATTCGCTCGTCTTCACGGTTTGGGTAGTTTCAGGCCCGCCAGCGCAGCAAAAGGATGCGGCAAATCGTCGCCCAAAGCCGCACTGGACGGCGGTTGACAACTGCCATGGCTGACGATCAACGGCATGGCCAGCAACAATTCGTCCTCCAACAGATTCAGGGCATCAAATTCGCTGGAAATGGCCAACAAATCCTCTTCACAGGTATCGTCCTCAGCCAAAGCCGTGGCTTCGTCTGCCACAAAGCGGAACCACCGGTCGATAGACAAAGGCACCGCCATAGGTTCCAAGCAACGCTGGCAGCGCTGTGTCAAGGTCAAGCTTGCTTGCAAATGCAACCAGTTTTGCGCTCTGGCAGCACTGCCCCGGGTCTGGCCCTGCAAGGACCAATCACAGAGCGACGAATGATCAACGGCCAACCCGGGCTCACACACCGCTTGCACACGCGGCAAGCCGTTCAGTGCTGTTTGCCAGTGACCGTGTGCGCCTAGTTCGGCAAATCGTGCAGTGTCTAGGGCGCGGGTATTCCATTCGTTTGTCATATCGGGCAGTGTAAGAGAATGGGTTGCATGAGCATGGCTATTTTTGATCGTCCCCTGATTTTGGGGTCCACTTCGGTGTACCGCCGCGAATTACTACAGCGCTTGCGACTGCCATTTGAAGTGGTCGCCCCGCATGTCGATGAAACCCCGTTGCCTGGCGAAAGCCCGCAAACCTTAGCCGAACGACTGGCCATGGCCAAAGCGCGTGCGGTGGCTCAGTTGCACCCGCATGCGGTGGTGATCGGCTCCGACCAAGTGGCCGATTTGGACGGTGAGCCCTTGGGTAAACCCGGCAACCACGAGCGCGCCGTGCTTCAGTTGCAACGGATGCAGGGCCGCACTGTGGTGTTTCAAACTGCGGTGGCGGTGGTGTGTCAGGAAACGGGTTTTGCTGGCCAAGCGTTGTCGCAAGTGATGGTGCGCTTCAGGCCCTTGACTGACCAAGCCATCGACACTTATTTGCACGCCGAACAACCTTATGACTGCGCCGGCAGCGCCAAAAGTGAGGGCTTGGGCATCGCACTGTTGGAGAGCATTGATAACCAAGACCCAACGGCTTTGGTGGGTTTGCCACTGATACATACATGCCGGTTGCTGCGGGCGGCCGGTGTTCCTTTGCTGGACTGAACCACGATGCCATCTTCCACCCACGCTCTGGGTCGTTTGTTTCTGGTGCCAGCACCGCTGGATTTCATGTGTGAAACGCAGGTTCCGCTGACGCAGGTCATGCCCTTACACACCTTGCAAATCGCTTCTCAGTTGTCGCATTGGGTATGCGAGAACGCCAAATCCACCCGCGCATTGCTCAAACGCATTGATGCGGTATGCCCGTTGAAAACCCCTTTGCAGTCGCAACAACTGGTGGAATTGCCCAGATTGGTTCACAAAAAAGGCGACCATGCAGCAGGCGTTGACACCAGTGGCTTGCTGGCAAACGCTTTGGCCGGCCACGACATGGGTTTGGTGAGCGAAGCGGGCATGCCAGCGGTGGCCGACCCGGGGTCCTCTTTGGTGCGCGCAGCCCATGACGCTGGCGTTGAAGTGATTCCGTTGGTGGGACCTTCATCCTTGCTGTTGGCCCTGTCGGCCAGTGGCCTGAACGGCCAGCAATTCGCATTTGTTGGCTACTTGCCGCAAGACGCCTCAGAGCGGGCGCAGCGAATTCAGGCCCTAGAGAAACACGCGCTTAAAACTGGCGAAACACAAATATGTATAGAGACGCCTTACCGCAACCAAGCGCTGTGGCAGGCCTTGCTTGGTCACTTACAGGCCAACACCCGTTTGTGCCGCAGCAGCAACCTGAGCCTGCCAGAGATGCAAACCGTGAGCAAACGCGTGTCTGACTGGCGAAAGGCCCCAGGCGAACTCGACAAACACACGCCGGTGGTGTTTGCTTTCGGCCCTTGAAGCCATGTCAGCGCAAATGCGGCACCCCGTGGAGTGAGGTTTTGACCATGGCTTCGCCCATGGCCGCACCAAAACGCTTGACCAAGCGTTCAGCCACGTTGTCTTGTCGTGTGTAGTCCACGATATCTTCTGCTTTGACCACATCGCGAGCCACACTGTCCAAGGTGCCATAACCATCAGCCAGGCCCAGGTCGATGGCTTGCTGACCGCTCCAAAACAGTCCGCTGAAAATCTCTGGCGCATCTTTCAATCGGTCGCCACGCCCTTCGCGCACCACTGCAATGAATTGTTGGTGGATTTGGTCCAGCAAATTTTGCGCATGCGCTTTTTGTGTTTTGGTGGGGTTGCTGAACGGGTCTAAAAATCCTTTGTTTTCACCCGCCGTCATCAAGCGCCGCTCAACACCGACTTTGTCCATCAAACCGGTAAAACCAAAACCATCCATCAACACACCAATGCTGCCGACGATGCTGGCTTTGTCCACGTAAATTTTGTCGGATGATGCTGCAATGTAGTAAGCGGCAGATGCACAGGTTTCCTCCACCACCACATAAACAGGTTTTTGATGCAAGGCTTTTAAGCGTTTGACTTCGTCACTGATCATGCCGGCTTGTACAGGGCTGCCGCCAGGGGAATTGATACGCAACACCACCGCCTGTGCCCCTTCATCTTCAAACGCCTGACGCATTGAATCGATGATCCACTCGGCATTGGCATTCGCCTCGGCGTCGATTTCGCCTTTGATCTCGATCAATGCCGTGTGTGCGGTTGGATGAGCCGTGTTAGCGGTATTTCTTCCATGGTGAAAGGAAAACCACAGCACCCCCAACACCAGCAGTATCCAAAAAAATCGAAACCCTATGCGCCAGCGACGGGCTGAGCGTTGCTCATGGATTTGCGCCATCACCAAACGCTCCAAGGTGTCACGCTCCCAGTGGCTGCTGTTTTGCGCTGCAGGCTCGCTGACAGAGGGGGCGGCAGTCGCTTTAACAGGGTCAGCGTCTTGAGCGGATGGTGTTTGTTCGTCTTGCATATTCAAAATTCCAAAGGCTTGAGGTTGTAGGCAGTATGCCAGTGCACCACGCCAGCGGTTTCGCTGAGGTTAATCTTCACCAAGCCGCCGCGACACGGGCCGCCGACGCATTCACCAGTTTCAGGCGCATAAGTCGCTCCGTGCGTGGCGCACAGCAACCAACGCCCCTCGGTGTCAAAAAAACGATTCGGCTGAAAATCCATTTCCATGGCCACATGGGTACAGCGGTTTAAGTAGGCTTGCACCTGTCCTTCAAACCGCACCGCGAATGCGCGACAAGTCTGGCCCGCATACACCACATCAAACGGCACGGCCAGTCCGCTGTCAGCCAGGTCGGCGCTATTGCACAAAGGGATCTGGGCCTCAGCCATGTCCGATCAACCAGTCGTGCAATTCGCTGACGTTATGTGCCACTGTCAATGGGTTCCATCGTCCAAAATCAGAGGTGCCGTGCGCGCCATAACTGACCGCCACACTGGCACAACCGGCGTTGTGCGCCATTTCCAAATCGTGTGTGGTGTCGCCGATCATCAAGGTGCGTTCGGGCGAGACACCAAACTCGGCCATCAATTCATTCAACATGCGTGGATTCGGTTTGCCCGCGGTTTCGTCAGCGGTGCGTGATCCATCAAACATGCCGCGCAATTCCACCTGTTGCAACGCATCGTCCAGGCCCTTGCGGCTTTTGCCAGTGGCCACGGTGAGAATATGCTGCTTGTCGCGTAATGCTTGCAACATCGGCAAAGTACCTTCAAACAAGGATAAATCATGGTGGTGCTTGGCGTAATGGTGCCGATAACGTTCGCCCAGCATGGGGTATTTGTCTTTGGGCACATCGGGCGCGGCATGCGCCAGCGCCGGCATCAACGCCATGCCGATCACGTAAGCGGCTTGTTCATCCGTGGGCTTTTGTCCGCCGACATCCACCACGGCGGACTGTATGCAACGCACAATGATTTGGGTCGAGTCGTACAGCGTACCGTCCCAGTCAAAAGCTATCAGATCAAACCGGCGCGAGCGGAGGGGGTTGGACATGGTCTATGAAATTTTGTAATTCGTCAGGCAGTGCGGCTTCCACAGTTTCAGTGCGGCCAGTTTGCGGATGCAGGAACTGTAACCGCCACGCATGTAAAAACATGCGTTTCATGCCGAGCGCCGCCAGCCGTTTGTTCAATTCGAAGTCACCGTATTTGTCGTCGCCAACGATGGGATAACCTTGGCTGGCTAAATGCACGCGGATCTGATGGGTGCGGCCGGTTTTGATGGTGACCTCCAGCAGGCTGTAATCACCGACCAGCCTGGACACACGCACCAGCGTGATGGCGCGCTGGGCATTGGCATCGTCTTTGTGGGCAATGCGCACCCGGCGCTCGCCCTCGCCTGCGCCATTCGCAATCAAATAGCGTTGCAGCGGCAGGTCGATCACTTTTTTATTCGATGGCCATTGGCCTTTGACCAGTGCCATATAGGTTTTGCCGGTTTCGCGGTCACGAAACTGGTCTTGCAAACGGGTGAGCGCGCTGCGTTTTTTGGCGATCAGCAGCACGCCGGAGGTGTCGCGATCCAGTCTGTGCACCAACTCCAGCATGCGCGCGCCAGGTCTGGCTTGGCGCAATTGTTCGATCACGCCAAAGCTGACACCGCTGCCGCCGTGCACCGCCACGCCTGCAGGCTTGTCGATGGCCATCATTTGCTCGTCTTCCATCAACACTGGGAATTCACGTCCGGGCGCGACCGGCGCGCTGGCGTCTACCGTGGCGACCCGCACCGGCGGCAAGCGCACCATGTCACCGGTTTGCACCCGGGTGTCGGCGTTGACCCGGCCCTTGTTGATACGCACTTCACCTGTGCGGATGATGCGGTAGACATGGGTTTTGGGCACGCCCTTCAAATGGCGCAACAAGTAGTTATCCAAGCGCTGACCGGCGGATTCTTCATCGACCATCAAGGTCTTGACTGCTGCCGCTTTGTCTGTGTCAGGTGTGTCTATAATCTGCTTCACCAGTGTCCGGTTCTAAGTGCTTGATTTGAATAAGAGATTAGAGCACGTCCCACCTGCACTGAGAGGTCGATGCCCATGGTGGCCGCCGCAAGCCTTACCGCCGAATTGCGGTCTGCCCTGCGGTCACCCAAGCCTATGCCTTGGAAAACGCTGAAACGGAATACCTCCCATTGCAGGTTTGTTGTGAGCCTGCAAGGACCAAAGTGAGATTGACGATACACATGAACCTGATCTGGGTGCTTATCAAAATGTGCTTCTCCTGGCTTTTGCCGGTTGAAGAGCTGCGCATTTCCCGCACTTTCGCAGGTTCTTCAATGAACCCCATGGCTGTATTTGCCATGCCTGTTCGCCTTCAACTCGCCCACATCCACCCGCCTCCTGCCCGACACCATCGCTAACGCGGTGTGTCTCGTGCATTTTTGCGCGGTATTCCTTTTCCTTTTTCAAGCATAAGCCCGCGGCATCGTTGGGTCCACAGAGGCCCTGTGTTGTAACGCTATGAAAAGGAACGCATCATGAAACGGATGCTGATCAACGCCACGCAAGCTGAAGAGCGCCGCCTGGCCATTGTCGACGGACAAAAACTGCTCGACTACGAAATCGAAATCGAAGGGCGCGAACAGCGCAAAGGCAATATTTACAAAGCCGTCGTCACTCGCGTCGAGCCCTCACTGGAAGCCTGTTTTGTCGATTACGGCGAAGAACGCCACGGCTTTTTGCCCTTCAAAGAAATCTCCAAACAGTATTTCTCCAATAACGTTTCCGCTTCACAAGCGCGCATCCAAGACGTGATCCGCGAAGGCCAGGAACTGCTGATCCAAGTGGAAAAAGAAGAGCGCGGCAACAAAGGCGCGGCGCTGACCACCTTTGTTTCGCTGGCCGGCCGTTATGTGGTGCTGATGCCCAACAACCCGCGTGGCGGCGGCGTGTCGCGCCGCATCGAGGGCGAAGACCGGGCCGACCTCAAGGAGGCGTTGGACCAGCT
>CAMDSU010000053.1 GCA_945907335.1 Bordetella parapertussis
TGCCAATCGGCCAGCATGGCGGGAACATTGGTTTTGCCAAACACAATCGCACCCGCGGACTTGTAACGCTTGACGACATCTGCATCATCGGCTGGCACGTGGTCACGCAAATCCAATCGACCCCAGGTGCTGGGCAAACCTTGAACATCAAATGATTCCTTGATGGTCATGGGCACACCATGCAATGGACCCAAACGCTCACCGCGCATGGTCTGACGGTCTGCTGCGCGTGCCTGTTGACGGGCGCGATCGATGTCAGTCACCACAATGGCGTTGAGCGTGGGGTTGAATCGCTCGACACGCTGCAAGTACGCGTCCAATAACTCTAAGCTGCTGAATTTTTTGCGACGGATATCGCTAGCGAGTTGGTAAGCCGAGGCAAATGGGCGAAAGTTCATGGGTGTACCAAATCCTTTCAAGGTTAAGAATGCCAGACGGCAAAAAAGCCATACTGGATATTAATTGCAAATGGCATGGTTACCAGGAATAGGGACCGCCAATGCAAACACGAAATCATCTTTCATGATGTTAAAAACTTTGCATGATTTGTCACCCTTGGGGGTAGCAAACACCAAATTGCATTGACCAAATCCCTCTGGACCCCGACCCCATTCAGCGCGGAGATAGCGAATTTTTGACGCAGGCAATTCAAATTCTTTGGCCACACCGGCAATATCGTTTTTGCCATAACCACGGATAAGTTTGCAATTTTCCTGCGTGACAAATAGCATTTGCGGCTGATTTCGGGCCAGCGCACCGCAAGTCAGCATCAGGCCAAATACCCAAAACAGAACTGTTTTGCCCCGCAAAAAAAACACCGCATTAAATGGCGGGCATGGTTTTAAAAAATAATTTACAGCCACTGTGCGACATCAATTTTTTGGCGTCTGATCAAGCCCTGAAAACTTTCATAAGTGGCTTGTATACCCGCCTCTAAGGGCACTTGCCCATAGTCGCCAATATAGGCGCGCAATGGTTCGTCTGAATGGTTCATGGGAAAAGCCAGAGGCTCACCCGTGATCTCGATCTTCGCCTCAGGCACCAATGCTTTGAGAATGGACATGCCCTGCTCCACACTGGCATATTGGCCATTCAAATCAAACACGGGCGCGCCTGTGCGCAACTGGGCGACGCTGCGAATGAATGCGCTGGCGACTTCACCCGCAAACAACCACGATACATCGCCGCTGAATGGGATCGCATAGGGTTTGGCCGCAGCGGCCGCCAAAATGGCCACGGTAGTTTTTGAAGTCATGCCTTGGTCGCGCCCGACGCCATACACCACCCCCGGGCGAATGCCCACACTGTGCAATCCGTTTTCCTCAGAATAGACCTTCGCCGTTTGTTCGTTGCAGTATTTGTATGCGCCATACAAAGTGGACATGGCGCCACCGTTGTCCAAAGCCCCGTAAGCCGCCACTGAACTGGCATAGGTCAGTCTTTGAACCCCATGGGCCTTGGCAGCTTCAAACACATTGACCGTACCCACCACATTGACCAATGCCCCAGCCACAGGGTCGGCACGGCAAAAAGGCACTTGCAAAGCGGCCAAATGAATAATGGCTTGAGCACCACTTTTTTTCACGACCGCTTTAACCGCCTGCGTGTCTGCGATGTCGCCGGCATGCCATACCACCTGGCCCAAAGCCGCGTCATCCATCAGCATGCCTGGCCTGCGTTTGTCTATTTGCAGATCAAACGCATGCACTTCAACACCTGCATGTTCGAGCAATGCCAAGGCCCAACTGCCGATGCAGCCACCCGCTCCGGTGACCAGCACTGGGCCGTCAAACTCTTTGGCAGACACTGGAAAAAAATCAAACATGCCGAACTCCTGTGAATTGAAAAAATTTTCGAACCAAAAATTTCAAATCTATTGCCGCGCCAGATACACGCCACCCACCACCATGGCCATGCCCCACAAGGCCAGATAAGAAAAAGATTCACCAAACAGCGCCCAAGCCACCAATGCCGTGCAAGGCGGCACCAGATAAAACAAACTCGCCACATTCACTGCACTGCTTTGCCTGATCAACCAATTCAACAAACTGACAGCGCCAACTGACAACACCAACACCAGCCAGCCCAAAGCAAACACCATTTCACCCGTGAAATCCATACGGCCGGTTTCAAACCACCATGCACATACGCCAGTGACCACAGCGGTTGGTATGAATTGCGCCACCACACCGGTGCGCCAATCAAAAGCCGGACAAAATCTTTTTTGATACAACGTGCCAAATGTGATGGCAACCAAAGCAAACACCGAGGCCACCAACGCCTGCCAAGTAAACACTGCCCCCAATTTGTTAGCAACCACCAAAGACACGCCTGCCAACCCCAGTAACAGTCCCAGCCATTGGCGCGCTCGCACCGTTTCGCCCAACAACCATCCTGCGCAAACAGCAGTCAGCAATGGCTGCAAGCACACGACCAACGCGGCCACCCCCGCAGGCAGGCCCAACGAAATGGCGATAAAAACACCGCCCAAATAGCCCGCGTGAAGCATCAAGCCGGCTATCCCAATATGCCCCCAGTCACGGCCATGGGCAGGCCATGGTGCTTTGGTGGCGATGGCAATCCCCCACATCAATGCAATGACAGCCAGATAGCGAACAAACAAAAATGTCAGTGGCTCGGTATGCGGCATGCCTAAGCGTGCACCGATGAAACCCGTAGACCACAAGGCCACGAACAACAATGGGAAAAATCGGTGAAAACGCAGCAGCATCAGAAACACTTTAGGCAAGGAGAACGCGAAACAATCATTCTTTGAAGGTGACTGATCAGTCAGTCAACCATACATCACCACCAAGGGTAGAAATCCGGCATGTCACTGGAAGCTTTGTCAGTGAATACCGGTTTGCGCTTTTCCAAAAATGCCGCCACCCCTTCCTTGCCGCTGGTCTGACTGGCATAAAAAATAGCCAGTGAATCCACCTGATGCGCTTTTAAGGGATGGTCTTGGGCTGAATTGCGATAAAGCATTTGCCGGGTCAATGCGATAGCTACAGGACTGTGCGCCAGAATTTGGCGAGCGAGTTGATAAGCTTGCGGCAGCAATTCATCGCTGCTGACCACTGACTTGACATAGCGTGCTGCCAGCAAAGTGTCTGCATTCAAAATTTCTCCGCTGTAACACCACTCAAGTGCGGTGGGCAAGCCGACCAAACGCGGTAAAAACCAACTCGAACAAGCTTCTGGTGTGATGCCGATCTTATTAAATACAAAACCCACACGTGTTTTTTCGCAGGCAAAACGAATGTCCATCGCACATGTCATGGTCGCGCCAATGCCCACAGCCGCCCCATTGATCGCGCCAATGATGGGCTTTTTACACTCGTACATGGCCAGCACCACTTTACCGCCAGAGTCACGCACACCGTTGACCATGTCTTCGTCTTCGAGTTTGTCCTGCATGTCTTCAAGCGTGGGGTGCATGTGCGTATTTAAACCAAACACATTGCCGCCGACACCTAAATCCATGCCGGCACAAAAAGCCTTGCCCGCCCCTGTGACAACAATGACACCGACGTCATCGTCCTGACTAGCGGTTTGAAAAGCATCTATCAATTCATGCGACATCTCGACCGTGAATGCATTTAAATGCTCGGGTCGATTGAGTATCAACGTCAGGATCTTGTGTTCAACTTCATAGGTGAGGGTGCTGTAGGTGTGCATAAAAACCCGCTGAAATAACCATTATCGGGTCATCTCAACGGCTGAACGCCGACGCCTTCGTTTGTGAACCGTTTTGATGCGCCAACCCAGCTTAACCAGCACATAGCCAAGCAAAGACGTACTGATTGCAAATGTGGCCATGCCCAGCAAAATCGGCCAGGCATAAGTGGCCAACCATTGGGAGGGCAATGCTGAAAAGGTCACCTCAGGCTGGAGTTGCTCACCCATCATTACCGCACCCAATTGATAGGCCAGCCATAACCAAAACCCTATGGTCAAGGGATTGGTCACCATGGTCATCAAAGCGGCAGCGGGGATATTGGCGCGCCACCATACGCAATGCGCCGCAGCAACAAAGATTTGACCAGCAGGAACAGCAAACGCCCAAAATAAACCGACTGCGACACCACGCGCCAAGGTCTCGTGTTGCGCTCGCCACAGTTGCCCGTCCAGTACCCGATGGGCAATGGGCTTGAGCCACGGATGGTTGGACAAAAATTCCTTGCCCGGCACCCATCGACGCGCACTCCCCATCCAGTCGTTTGAATCGTTCTTCATGGAATCGCAGGCTTTGTGAGCAATTTAAAAAAACCATTTTGCACGAAACATCTGCCCGGCACCCAGCAGGGAAAGGCGATTCAACATTCAGTTTTAAGCTGGGTATTTGAATAAATTCATCAGTAAATACATGGTGTAATTCTGCGCATTGCCGAGCGCTGACGCGCCCTCCTTTGCAATGGATGCCGCTCAACAAGGCAACCAACATTTAAATTTCTAATCAAGGTATCCATGGAAACTGTTGCTCCCTTCTGGTTGTGGCTCACATTTGGTGTGATTGTGTTGACCTCACTGTTCATCGATTTTGTGGTGCTAAAAAAGCAAGGCGCACACGATATTGGCGTCAAAGAAGCGCTGAACTGGTCGATTATTTGGATCGCGCTGAGCTTTGTGTTCAACGGTTTGTTTTGGTGGGCGGTGAAAGACAGCACAGGCTCTACCGAATTGGCCAATACCAAGTCGCTGGAATTTCTCACCGGCTATTTGATTGAAAAATCTTTGGCCGTGGACAACATTTTTGTCTTCTTGATGATCTTCACCTACTTTGCCGTACCCTCGCCCTTCCAAAAACGGGTACTGATGATTGGCATTGTGGGAGCTATCGTGTTGCGTACCGTGATGATTCTGGCCGGCGGTTGGCTCATGGCTGAGTTCCACTGGGTGCTCTATGTGTTTGGTGCATTTTTGGTGCTGACCGGCATCAAAATGTGGTGGGCAGCAGGCAAAGAACCTGATTTGAACAACAACCCCGCGTTGAAGTTGTTGCGCAAGTACATGCAGATCAGCAAAAACTATGACGGCGAAAAATTTTGGACCATTGAAAACGGTAAAAAAGTTGCTACCCCGTTGTTCATGGTGATTTGTTTGATTGCGCTGACCGATGTGATTTTTGCAGTGGACTCCATCCCCGCCATCTTTGCCATCACCAGTGATCCGTTCATTGTGTTGACCAGCAACGTATTGGCAATTTTGGGCCTGCGTGCGATGTATTTTTTACTGGCCGCTGTCGCTCACAAATTCCATTTGTTGAACTACGGTCTGGCGGTGATATTGGTCTTCATTGGCACCAAGATGTGTTTGATTGACATCTACAAAATTCCGGTGAGTATTTCTCTGGCAGTGGTGATTGGCATTTTGATTCTCACCATGGTGCTGAGCGTGCGTACCGCAAAACCGGAGCCGCGGGCCTGATATCGCTTTAGACCGATGGTATGAGCAATCGCTGAACCAGTGGGTGCTGAACTTTCTTTTCAGTGCCCACCGCAAAGAAGTGCTCTGTCACGCCTTCGCATGGACCAATGCGTTTAACCGCGTAATGTGCAATCAATTCTTCATGTACCCATTCCGCCACCGGAAACACGCCCATGCCACTGGCACCAAAGTTTTTTAACAACGCACTGTCCTCAAACTCACCCACGATACGCGGACGAATTCCTCGTTGTTCAAACCATACCTCTAATCGGTCGCGACT
The DNA here is from genome assembly GCA_945907335.1 of Bordetella parapertussis. Taxonomy (GTDB): domain Bacteria; phylum Pseudomonadota; class Gammaproteobacteria; order Burkholderiales; family Burkholderiaceae_C; genus Limnohabitans. The sequence continues at coordinate 5,711 of CAMDSU010000053.1, forward strand.
TGCCGTATGCGTGGTTGGCAGCAACATGGGTAATTCATTCAGACATTCAGGAAAACGAAGTTTCGACGTTTTCATCAAAGCCGGTGTGCCATACCAAGCCATGTTCGACGATCCCAAACCATGGCTATAGAGTTTCATGTTTGGATTCGCCGGGGCGGGTCGATCAGAAATGACCACATCCAACTTATGCAGCGCCAAGTCACCCAACAAATCATTGAAGTTGCCTTCATGGCAGAGCAGGCGTAACTGCGATTCAGTGGCCACGGGTGACAACAAACGGTGCACCACTAACTTCGGCAGTCCGTCACTGATCCCCAGACGCAATCGAACCACAGGCGTACTCATGGCATCTCTGACGCGAGCAGGCAGTTCTTCGCCGAGTTGAAAAATGGTATCGGCCTGCTGCATCGCAGCCACGCCAGCATCGGTCAAAGCCAGTCCGCGCCCTGCTGGTTTGAGCAATTCGCAACCCAAGGACCGCTCTAACTCGCGAACCTGAGCGCTCACGGTTTGCACGGCCATGTCGAGCTTGTCTGCAGCACGCGATATGCCGCCCTCTTTGGCAACCACCCAAAAATAGTACAAATGCTTGTAGTTGAAGGACGCGCTCATAGTCAGTATTTAAAGGAATAAAGATAAGGAATTATCTGCTTTTTAAGAAGTCGCAAGCCCCTTATCTTTCAAGCCTTCGTATTGACAAGGAGATCTTCACCATGCGATTCAATGCCCACCAACTCACTGGCCGCTCACATGCTGCGCAAAGTTCTGCATCAGATACCTTGCTCGCCGCCAGTGGAAACAAGGTTCTGCGCAATACCTATGCACTGCTCGCCATGACCTTGTTGTTCAGTGCGGCAGTTGCTACAGCATCTGTCAGCTACCAATGGCCGGCACCAGGCATCATCCTCACACTTGTGGGTTATTTTGGTTTGCTGTTTGCGGTCTACAAATTGCAAAACAGCGCGTGGGCACTGCCTGCCGTATTTGCCCTAACTGGTTTCATGGGCTACACACTCGGCCCGATGTTGACACATTCATTGAATTTACCGGGCGGTGGCCAAACCGTTTCGCTGGCATTGGCCGCCACTGGTGCCACATTCTTGGCGCTTTCAGGCTATGTGTTGATCACGCGACGCGACTTCAGTTTCATGGGTGGTTTTTTATTTTGCGGCATGATCATCGCTCTGGTTGCCGGACTGGGTGCCATGTTTTTTCAATTGACCGCGCTCAGCTTGGCCGTGTCAGCCATGGTTGCCTTGCTGTCTGCGGGCATGATCCTGTTTGAAACAAGCCGCATTGTGAATGGCGGTGAAACCAATTATGTGTTGGCCACGGTCAGTTTGTTTGTGTCTATCTTCAATTTGTTCACCAGTTTGCTCAGCCTGTTTGGCCTAGGCAATTCAAACGAATAAGCGCTGTTTTTTGACAATAACAACCCCTTTTCACTTCCAGGAAAACACATGAAATGTCCACAATGCAAAGATAACGCACTGGTCATGTCTGAACGACAAGGCATTGAGATCGACTACTGCCCTAATTGCCGAGGCATATGGTTAGACAGAGGCGAGCTTGATAAGTTGATTGAGAAAGCAGCAAGTGGACAGTCCGGTTTGTCACAAGCCCCCGTACAAGCCCCTGCACACAGAAATCAGGGCCATGAAAGAGTTGTGTACCGTGATGATTCACGACATCACCACTACAAACAAAAATCATGGCTGAGCGATATATTTGACTGACACACTCTTGAGTACCCCCAGCATGCTGGGGGGGTTCTCATTGGGGATCCTCATTTTTATAATGATACAAAGAGGAGCATCGCCTGTGAAAAAATTTCTTGTTGTCTTGTTCGCCATTGCCAGCTTTACAGCATCTGCTGAATGGGTACTTGTATCGAAAAATGAACTCGGCACGTCTTTGTATGTTGACCCCAATATCAAGATCAAGGGCAATCTCCGCATGTTCTGGCACATGCAAGATTTGCCCAATGCGGACACACAAGGCGATATGTCTTACCGTGGAATTTGGCAATACGACTGCACTGAAAAATTACAGCGCAATATGCAAGTGGCTGCATTCAAACAGCCCATGGCAGTGGGTCAAAAATCCGATGAGGCCTACCAACCCTCTGACTGGGTCATGATTGGCAAAGATCCCAGCAGTCAGGCCATGCTCACTTTTGTGTGCTCACGCTGACATGCGGATACGCTAGCGGCTTATGGTCTGGGTGCCAGACTTTGTATTTATGCATGCATTGCAAATAAGCATCTGACTGTTCAAATTGAACCAACCATGCATGCAAGGCCTGCCAAACTTGCGCGTCAAACCACGCTTTATCCACCTGCGCAAACTGTCTCACAAAAGGTGCAAGGGCTGCGTCTGCCAAACCCCAATGCCCGCCGCTTAAAAAAGCAGACGTTGTCAAGGATGCGCTCAATTCATGGAGCAGCATTGACGCTGCATCCCGGTGACTCAAACCATCTGTCAACTGATAACGGCTTGGGTATTTGTAGCGATCAAGATGGTGTTTGAACACATCGTCAAACTGCTGCACCAAGGCCAATTGATTGGCCAAGCTGCCGCTGTCTTCGGGCAACCATGCTTGCGGGTCGTTCTGCTGCAAAGCCCACAACATGATGTCTAGGCTTTGATCAATCACACGGTCTGGCAACACCAACACCGGCACGGTGCCCTTGGGTGAAGCCGCCAGCAAGCTTTGCGGTTTTTGTGCCAATGCCACTTCGCGCAACTCGCAACGTATGCCCGCAGACAACAAAGCCAAACGGGCACGCATGGCATACGGGCAGCGGCGAAATGAATACAACACTGGCGCATGCGCTGGCAATAATTGTTTGATCAAAGTGTGTTTCTGCGGTTCACCCAAATGCATCTGGCCGCGCGCCTTGGCCAATTGGAATTGCCGTTGTCGTTCGCGTGCGCGTTGCTTGTGTTCATCGCTGGTGGTGTGGTGGCAACGGGGACAACTGACCCCCAATTCAAACAAAGGTGATTCCGTCATGCCTTCGGCCAACGGGTCGCGGCAACTGCGGCAAATGCCCAGTGTGCCCGGCACAAGCCCATGACCCACCGACGTTCTTTCATCAAACACAAAGCATTGGCCTTGCCACAGACTTTCTTCAGGCGGAATTTGCTCCAAGTATTTCAAGATGCCGCCTTGCAAATGAAACACCTCCTCAAACCCGTTGGCCCGCATCAATGCGGTCGATTTTTCGCAGCGGATGCCACCTGTGCAAAACATCGCCACCCGCGGTTTGCGTCCATTGCGCTCTTGCAATTCACGCGCTTTTTGCGCCCATTGCGGCAACTGAGAAAAAGTTTGTATGTCCGGATTGATGGCCCCTGCAAATGTGCCGATTTCTATTTCGTAATCGTTGCGTGTATCGATCAGCACCACATCCGGTGAAGAGATCAAAGCATTCCAGTCTTTGGGCTTGACGTAAGTACCCGCCATGTGGGTTGGACTGATGCCAGGCACACCCATGGTGACAATTTCTTTTTTCAAGCGCACTTTCATGCGGTAGAAAGGCGGCTTGTCGGCATATGAGGCTTTGTGCTCCAAATCGGCCAGCCGAGGATCGCTGCGCAAATAATCGAGCACCGCTTGAACATCTGATGGCGCACCTGCGATCGTGCTGTTGATACCTTCACGAGCCAGCAACACCATGCCTTTGACATGGTGTGCCTCACAAAACGCCAGCAAAGGCGGTTTTAACTCGGCAAAATCCGGCAGATCGACAAACTTGTAAAACGCTGCTGTTAAGTACACAGGGGAGGTAACTTCTGGATTCATGCAAGTATTTTGCCTTGTCAGCCACACAAGGCCAAAGACTGCCTCAACGCATGCCGAACGATTGCCTGCAAGCGAGTTGTTGGTCGGCGGCGATGAATTGAAAAAACTCTCGCACTGCTGTTTGCCGAACCGGATCATTCCATGCTGCTGCCCCAACACCCGCGCTGAATACGGTGGTGTAAGCGACTTCAGCGGGTAAGTCGCCTAGCAAAGAAATACCCGCTTGATGAATCAATTCGCTGCGTTGCTGAAAGCCCAAATCAACTTTCCCCTCAGCCAACAGACTGGCAACAGGCACACCTGGAGGCGGCACCAGGATGCGGGGTTGGAGGGTATCTAGCATGCCCCATTGTGCGAATAATTGAGACAAATAAATGCCACTGGGTCCGGTGGAATAACTCAACTTCGATGCTTTCAGTACTGCCATCTTGAGTTGCGCTTCTGTGTCGATAGGGGGCTGGGCATGGCCCTGCGGTACCGCTACTGCGACATTGGAATATGCCCAATCACAACGGCTGTCTGCGGCCACATGACCAGCATCAGACAAGCGCTGTATGGCGTCAGATGCCAACAGCACCATGTCAAACGATTCACCGCTTTGGACACGTTTCGTAGCATCCACACCACCCACTGATTCGATATGCACGGATATGCCAGAAGCCGCAAAAAATTTGACACACAACTCGCCCAATAAGGCTTTGGTGGCCATGGAAGAAATGCCACGCAATGCAAGCACTTGTTTGTCAACCCTTGGTTCCATCGTGCGAAGAAAGATCAGG
>CAMDSU010000054.1 GCA_945907335.1 Bordetella parapertussis
GGAGCAAACGACTTGGCCCTTAATGCAGATTTTTTACGGCTTGAGACTGACTTGGCCTTAGCTTTGGATTTGGCTTTTGATTTAGCTTTGGAATTGGTTTTTGGTTTGGCCGACTGTTTCTTGACCACATCCGACTGCACACGGGCAAAAGAAGTATTTGAAATACCCGCCAAACTCAAAGCCAAGGCAAAAACAACCAATGTAGAGCGAATATTTTTCAAAAGGGTTCCCTTGTCTGGATTTGACAAACTGTCAGCAAGTGTAAGGCTATTTGAAAAATCTGGCAATATCAAAGACTTGCATCTCATTTCTCAAGCAGTTAATTTCTCCATTAGTAACAAAATATTCATTTGCAAATCACCCTTGGGCTGCGACTCTTTCCGCCTTGCTTTGCAATTTATTGAGCGCACTCAGATAGGCCTTGGCAGATGCCACCACAATGTCTGGGTCTGAGCCCACACCATTGACGATTCTGCCGTTGTTTTGGAGCCGAACCGTGACCTCACCTTGGCTTTCGGTAGATCCACTGATGGCATTGACGGAATACAACACCATTTCAGCGCCACTTTGTACATGTTTTTCTATCGCTTTGAGCGAAGCGTCTACCGGACCGTTACCGGCAGATTCACAAAACACTTCTTTTCCAGAATGTGTGAACACAATGGCTGCATAGGGCTGCTCGCCTGTTTCGCTGCGCTGAGAAAGCTTCACAAAACCAAATACGTCGTCTTCGTGTGAAACACTTTCTTCGCTGACCAAGGCCAGAATGTCTTCGTCAAAAATCTCACTCTTGCGGTCGGCCAATTCCTTGAAGCGAGCAAATGCAGCATTCGTTTCAGCTTCGCTCTCAAGCTCCACACCCAAATCTTGCAAGCGCTGTTTGAAGGCATTTCTACCACTCAATTTACCAAGCACAATTTTGTTAGCGCTCCAACCCACATCCTCGGCTCGCATGATTTCATAGGTGTCGCGCGCCTTCAACACACCATCTTGGTGAATGCCGGAAGCATGAGCAAATGCATTGGCTCCCACCACGGCCTTGTTGGGTTGCACCACAAAGCCAGTGGTCTGACTGACCATGCGGCTGGCCGCCAAAATATGTTGTGTCTCGATGCCCAAAGTCAGACCGAAATAATCTTTGCGCGTTTTCACGGCCATGACAATTTCTTCTAAAGAACAGTTGCCCGCGCGCTCACCCAATCCGTTGATGGTGCATTCCACCTGCCTGGCGCCGCCAATTTTCACGCCCGCCAGTGAATTGGCAACCGCCATGCCGAGATCGTTGTGGCAATGCACAGACCAAATAGCTTTGTCAGAGTTTGGAACGCGCTCACGCAATGTTTTGATGAAGTTACCGTACAACTCTGGTACGGCATAACCCACTGTGTCCGGCACATTAATGGTGGTTGCGCCTTCGTTGATGACAGCCTCAAGGATGCGACATAAAAAATCCATATCGCTGCGATAGCCATCTTCAGGGCTGAATTCAACATCGGCCACCAAGTTACGCGCAAAACGCACAGATTGTTTGGCTTGCTCAAACACCTGATCCGGCGTCATTCGCAGTTTCTTTTCCATGTGCAAGGCCGATGTGGCAATGAAGGTATGTATGCGGGAGCGTTTAGCGCCTTTGAGGGCTTCGGCCGCTTTTGAAATATCTCTGTCGTTGGCGCGGGAAAGGGAGCAAACCGTTGATTCAGTGATGGCATTAGCGATGGCTTTGACCGCTTGAAAATCACCTTCCGAACTGGCTGCAAATCCTGCTTCGATGACATCTACGCGCAGTCTTTCCAACTGACGGGCGATACGCAATTTTTCATCGCGGGTCATGGACGCGCCGGGAGACTGCTCGCCATCGCGCAACGTGGTATCAAAAATAATCAATTTATCGGCCATCATTCAACTCCTGAGTTTTCAATCACCGCTTGACCTGCATGGTGCCAAAACAAAAGGCCCGTTGCGGGTGCATACGGGCCTTGGAAATAATCGCGCAAGCGTTAACGACTGGGCCCGGGAAAGGCGTTGCGTAGTAGCTTGTTTAAATTCATCATTTGGCGAATGTAGCATAAATCATTTGGCGTGATTTACGCTCTCAATGAAGGCCTTTCTCGTCTGGCTCATCGGTGGAAGTACTGATCACACTGGTTGGTAAGCCCTTGGTACGTCGCCATGCATAAACCACGTAGCCACTGAGTGCATAGGCCAGAAACAATCCAAACAAGACAATAGGCGGGTGCACATTGATAACTGCAATGACCAGCGCAATAGAAACAATGACCGCGAACGGCACACTTTTACGCATCTGAAAATCTTTGAAGCTATAGAAGGGCACATTGCTAACCATGGTCAGGCCCGCATACAAACAAAAAACAAAACATACCCAAGCCACATCTGATCTGGCGATTTCTAAAACTGTGATCAGCCAAACAAATCCCATGACAAAGGCAGCTGCTGCCGGGGAAGGCATGCCCTGAAAAAACCGTTTATCCACCACAGAGGTATTGACATTGAACCTGGCCAAACGCAGGGCGGCACAGGCGCAATAGACAAATGCAGCAAACCAACCCCAACGACCTAAGTCTTTAAGCACCCATTCATAGGTGATAAGGGCGGGGGCTGCACCAAAGGACACCATGTCTGCCAATGAGTCCATCTGCGCGCCGAATTCAGTTTGGGTATTGGTCATGCGCGCAACCCTGCCGTCCAAACTGTCAAGCACCATAGCGGCAAACACCCCAATCGCAGCAGACTCGTACTGGTTATTCATGGCCATCACAATGGCATAGAAACCACCGAATAGCGCAGCCAGCGTGAATAAATTTGGCAGGACATAAATGCCCTTTCGCATGCGACTGGGCGCTTCTTCAGTATGTTCAACAGGGTCTGTGGGTCTCATAGATCAGAGTGTTGCCAAAACTGTGGTGGTGGCAGACACGACATCGCCGGGAGCCACACAAGGAACAGCAGACAAGGGCAAATACACATCTACCCGTGACCCGAAACGGATAAACCCATAACGTTGGCCTTTATCTAACGCATCACCGGGGTGAACATAACAAAGAATACGCCGTGCAATCAGGCCTGCGACTTGAACCAATGTGACGACTTGATTTTGTCCATCCACATTGGTGTCGATGATGACAGCGTTGCGCTCGTTTTCGGTAGATGCCTTGTCCAAATCAGCATTGACAAATAGACCAGGAAAGTAATGCACAGCTCTGACACGGCCTGTGACACTGGCGCGGTTACTGTGGACATTGAACACGTTCATGAATACGCTGATCAGCAAGGCATCACGATCAGCATATGGATCTCTGACCTTTTCAATTTTGACAATGCGTCCATCTGCGGGAGAAAGCACGGCATTGGCTTGTTGCGGGATTGCTCTTGGTGGATCACGAAAAAACTGAATGACAAACACCAAAATGACATAGGCTGGCAGGGCTGCTTTCCAGCCCCACAGCCATGTCACCACCAAGGAAAGCAATGCAGCCAGTCCGATAAAGGGCCAACCTTCTCTTGCCAAAATGGGATGCGGGTAATTCATCAGTTGCGGCTCTGGTCAACCAGCTTGTTTTTTGCAATCCAAGGCATCATGGCGCGCAGTTGTGAACCGACTTTTTCAATGGAATGGTCAGCCGTCAAACGGCGACGGGCTGTCATGCTGGGGTAGCCGGTGCGTCCTTCAAGGATAAACATCTTGGCATATTCGCCAGTTTGAATTCGCTTCAAGGCGTTGCGCATGGCTTCGCGTGATTGCTCATTGATGACTTCAGGACCGGTCACGTACTCACCGTATTCCGCGTTGTTCGAAATGGAGTAATTCATGTTGGCAATACCGCCTTCATAAATCAAATCCACAATCAGTTTGAGTTCGTGCAGACATTCGAAATACGCCATTTCAGGGGCATACCCAGCCTCAACCAAAGTCTCATAACCCATTTTGATGAGTTCAACCGCGCCACCGCACAACACAGTTTGCTCGCCGAACAAATCGGTTTCGGTTTCTTCGCGGAAATTGGTTTCGATGATGCCTGCTTTGCCGCCACCATTGGCCATGGCATAGCTGAGAGCCAAGTCACGGGCTTTGCCGGACTTGTCTTGGTGAATCGCCACCAAGTGGGGCACGCCGCCGCCTTGTGCATAGGTTGAACGGACTGTGTGGCCAGGGGCCTTAGGGGCCACCATCCACACATCCAAGTCTGCACGTGGCACGACTTGGTTGTAATGCACGTTAAAGCCATGGGCAAACGCCAAAGAAGCGCCTTGCTTCATGTGTGGAGCCACATTGTTGTTATAGACCTCAGAGATTTGCTCATCAGGCAACAAAATCATGACGACATCAGCCAATTTGACTGCGTCATTGACTTCCATGACATTCAATCCGGCTTTGCCGACTTTGTCCCAGGAAGCCCCACCTTTGCGCAAACCCACTACCACTTTGACGCCGCTGTCGTTCAAGTTTTGTGCATGCGCATGACCTTGTGAGCCGTAGCCAATGATGGCTACGGTTTTTCCCTTGATCAAACTCAAATCACAATCTTTATCGTAATAAACCTTCATGGCTCTCTCCTTCAATGATGTTTCAATTTATACCCGCAACACGCGTTCACCGCGGCCAATACCGCTGGCGCCGGTGCGCACTGTTTCTAAAATAGCGGTGCGTTCAATGGCCTCTAGGAATGCATCGTTTTTGGACACGTCACCCGTCAATTCAATGGTGTAACTTTTATCGGTCACATCGATGATGCGGCCTCTGAAAATATCCGCCATGCGTTTCATCTCCTCGCGCTCTTTGCCAACCGCGCGCACTTTGACCATCATCAATTCGCGCTCGGTGTAAGCACCTTCGGTCAAATCAACCACTTTGACCACTTCAATCAATCGGTTCAAGTGTTTGGTGATCTGCTCAATGACATCGTCCGAGCCTGAAGTCTGCAAAGTCATACGCGACAAACTTGGGTCTTCGGTAGGGGCCACAGTCAATGATTCGATGTTGTAGCCGCGCGCGGAGAACAAACCAACCACCCGGGATAAAGCACCGGGTTCGTTTTCTAACAATACTGCAATGATGTGTTTCATATAAGGGGGACTCCTCTTTTCGCCGCCCTCCCCTGTCGGCGGTAACCGACAGGCTTGGCGGGCAATAGATTCATCAAAAAGTTAAATTTACATTAAAGGTCTTCGCTACCAAGAAGCATTTCTGTGATGCCTTTCCCGGCCTGCACCATGGGAAAAACATTTTCAGTTTGGTCGGTTCGGAAGTCCATGAAAACGGTTCGGTCTTTGAGTTTGCGTGCCTCGCGCAGTGCGGGCTCAACATCCTCTGGGCGCTCGATCAACATGCCCACATGTCCGTAGGCTTCTGCCAACTTCACAAAATCAGGCAAGGCATCCATATAACTGTGGCTGTATCTTCCTGAATATTCAATTTCCTGCCATTGGCGAACCATGCCCAAATATCGATTATTCAAAGAAAGAATTTTGATGGGCGTGTTGTATTGCAGGCAAGTTGATAACTCTTGGATACACATTTGCACCGAACCTTCACCAGTGACGCAATAGACCTCGCTGTCTGGCTTGGCCAATTTGATGCCCATGGCATAGGGAATGCCCACACCCATGGTTCCTAAACCACCTGAATTGATCCAACGACGTGGCTGGTCGAATCGGTAGTACTGCGCCGCCCACATTTGGTGTTGACCCACATCAGAAGTGACATAAGCATCCACATCTTTGGTCATATTCCAAAGCGTTTCAATGACTTTTTGCGGCTTTATGACTTGGGTGTTTGCTCTGTCGTACTTCAGGCAATCGCGCGAGCGCCAAGCTTCTATGGTTTCCCACCAAGCCGCCAGAGATTTAGGGTCTGGCTTGGTCGGTGTTTCATTCAACATACCGATCATTTCAGTCAATACATCTTTGACATCTCCCACGATAGGAATATCAACCTTAACTCGTTTGGAAATGCTGGAAGGATCGATATCTATGTGAATAATCTTGCGTTCATTTTGAGCAAAGTGCTTGGGGTTGCCAATAACGCGGTCATCGAAACGTGCGCCGACTGCCAACAGCACATCACAGTTTTGCATGGCGTTATTGGCTTCCACCGTGCCGTGCATACCCAACATACCCAAAAATTTGCGGTCACTGGCGGGGTAAGCACCCAAACCCATCAAGGTATTGGTGCAAGGGAAACCCAGCATGTCGACCAATGCACGCAATTCACCAGATGCTTCACTCATCAACACACCGCCACCTGTATAAATGAACGGGCGTTTAGCCGCCAACAACAGTTGCAATGCTTTGCGAATTTGGCCGGAATGGCCCTTGCGCACCGGGTTGTAAGAACGCATCTCTACAGTTGCTGGGTATCCTGTGTAACTGGTTCTCTTGAAAGAGACGTCTTTAGGAATATCAACAACCACAGGACCAGGGCGGCCGCTACGGGCAATGTGAAAAGCTTTTTTCAGAATGTCGACCATGTCGCGCACATCCTTGACCAGGAAATTGTGCTTGACGATGGGGCGCGTGATGCCAACGGTGTCACATTCTTGAAATGCATCTAAGCCAATGGCGTGAGTTGGAACCTGGCCGGTGATGATGACCATGGGGATGCTGTCCATGTAAGCAGTAGCAATGCCTGTGACAGCGTTGGTCACACCAGGGCCGGAAGTCACCAGTGCAACACCGACATCACCGGTTGCTCGGGCGTAGCCATCGGCTGCATGCACTGCAGCTTGTTCGTGCCTTACAAGCACGTGCTGAATAGTTTCTTGCTTATAGAGCGCATCGTAAATATGCAGAACAGCACCACCGGGGTAGCCCCATACATATTTAACGTTTTCTGCTTGGAGTGCTTTGACCAGAATGTCTGATCCGTTTATTTCAATAGCTGTTGAATTTTTTTCAGCTGCAACAGCGGCAGACTGCAGCTCTGCTTTAGAGATTTCCATGGTGTAAAACCTTTGTGAATTTCGTAGACGAAAAACCCAGGGTGCCTTTTTGCTACTTCTTTTGAAAGCGCATCAAGACTTTGGAAACCAGGCCATAAGCGATTAACACCAAGCCCAGATCCTTTTCTTGGGAACAACCGTTAATTATGACATTTTTTTTTCATGTTTTCGCTGTCATTTGATCAAGCTTCGCGCGATGACATAATCGATAAGCAACTAGGTAAATCATTTTCACGCAATGTCATTGCGTAAACACTTCAACAAGTACGCTCTTGGCCTCCGACAAAGAACTTTCTGATTTTCTTGCAAGCGTTGAAAAGCGCGCTTATAAGCGGTCGCTCTACCATGTCAGAAATGAAGAAGCGGCGCTGGATATCGTTCAAGACAGCATGATGAAGTTGGTCGAGCATTACGCCGCAAAGCCTGCCCAAGAATTGCCGATGCTTTTCCAACGTATTTTGTCCAACACCACGCTCGACTGGTTTCGCAGACAAAAAACCAGGAATGCCTTGTTCAGCAATTACAACGATTTCGGTCATGAGGGTGAACCAGAAAGTACCGATTTTTTAGAAATCTTAGGTTCAGATGGGGTCAATCCTGTCACTGAAAGTGCCCAAGACCTGTTTTCCCGTACTGAAACAGTTCGAGAAATAGAATCGGCCATACAAGATTTGCCGGGGCGTCAACGAGAAGCCTTTCTTCTGCGTTATTGGGAGGAACTGGACGTGGCAGAAACTGCCGCCGCCATGGGATGCTCTGAAGGCAGTGTTAAAACACACTGCTCGCGAGCCATTCAGGCTTTAAACAAAGCTTTGATTGCCAAAGGATTTAAACCATGAACTCAAAAAGCCCTCACATCAGCCAGGATCAGTTATTGGGCAAACGAATTGCCTCATACCTCAATCTAGGCAATCAACAACTTTCCTACGAAATCACTGAAAGATTGCGTGCCTCGCGTACGCGCGCTATTGCCTCTCGCAGAGCCACTCAGTTTGAATTGAAAAATGCTGACGACGTACAAATCCAGCCAAACGGCTCCCTGAGAATGCCCTACCCTTCCAAGGCGCGCGACATTTACAGTTTGATCGTTTCCTTCATTCCCCTCATATGCCTTGCTGCCGGCTTGATGCTGCTTTATGAATTTCACAACGACCAAACCGCGCTTGAATTGGCAGAAATTGACTCTGCGCTTTTGATTGATGATCTCCCGCCTCATGCATATACAGACCCCGCCTTCGTAGATTTCTTGAAGAATCAAGCCCTTCAAAAAGACTAATGCCTGCAAAATTCCCTGCCGATTTGGTCACGCACGCGCTGCTCGCATTTGTCAGCGGGTTGCTTTGCGCCAGTTTGGTTTTGGCGCAGACCAGTCCAGCCATAACCAAACCTGCACCTGGCGCCAATAGTTCAAACAAGTCCACTAACAGCTTTCACGAGGCGGGCCCTAAATGGGCTGAGCTCAATGCAGAGCAAAAGCTCATCCTTGAGCCTTTACAAAACTTATGGCCCACACTTGAAGAAAACCGCAAGCGTAAATGGCTGGCAATTGCAAAAAATTTCCCAACGCTGTCGCCTCAGGCACAAGCCACTGCACAAGAACGCATGCGTCAATGGGCTGCATTAACTCCGGCGCAGCGTTATCAGGCTAGGCTGCACTTTGCACAAGCCCAGCAGTTAAGTACTGATGAAAAATTGGCCAAATGGGAAGCCTACCAATCCTTGAATGATGAGGAAAAAAATAAGCTTTCGCAAAGTAAGCCCGCTTGGTCAAAAGGAGCCGCCATGGTTGCGCGACCTGTCGCCCCGGAAAAACTCACTGCCACGCCCTTGAGCAAAAAAGAAGGGCAAGTAAAACCCCCGCGCATAGAAACCGCGCAAGCACAGGTTGACCCTTTGACACTGCTGCCCATTAAAAAGCATCCTTCTCCGATAAACAATGACAACTGAAGAAAGTGGTGGGGCGACGTCAATAACTCCTTTACCCACCCCTTCATTGGCAAGACGCATGAGTTGCTGGGTGTATGAGGGCATGTTGTTGTTTGCAGTGGTATTTATCGCAAGTTATTTATTCAGCAGCTTGACCCAAACCAGGCACGGCTTGCAAAACCGCTTAGGTCAACAAATTTTTATTTTTTTAGTGCTGGGGGTTTACTTCAGTTGGTTCTGGCACAAAGGCCAAACCTTGGCCATGAAAACTTGGCATATACGCGCGCTTGATGTGCATGGTCAGCCCCTGACGCAACGCCGCGCATCGGCAAGATATGTATTGTGTTGGCTGTGGTTCGTGCCTCCGCTGGTCATTGCGCAATTGATACAAGCCCCCTTAATGGTTGGATTACTGCTTTGTCCATTCTGGATTGTTTTTTGGGCCTGCCTGACTTATTTCCGAACTGATCATCAGTTTTTACACGATTATTTGGCCGGCACCCGTTTGGTAGATGTTCGTCCAACCAAATTACCCGCCACTTAAATTTGTCATCAATACCTGTCAACATTACCTCATGAGTTCTGCTTTTTCTCTTTGCGTTTATTGCGGTTCACGCCCCGGAACATTGCCTGCCTATTCACAGGCCGCCACCGAGGTGGGCCAATGGATTGGCGAGCACCATGGTCAACTGGTCTATGGGGGTGGTAGTCAAGGCTTGATGGGAACAGTTGCCAAATCGGCCAAATTTGCGGGCGCGAAAGTCGTAGGTGTCATTCCGCACGCATTGGCTGCCAAAGAAACCGCCAATGAAGCTTGCGATGAATTACATATGGTCGACAACATGCACCAGCGTAAATTCATGATGGCCGAACGTGCAGATGCATTTTTGGCCTTACCCGGAGGCATTGGCACTTTTGAAGAATTATTCGAGGTGTGGACTTGGCGGCAACTGGAATTTCACAACAAGCCCATCGGTTTGCTGAATGTGGCTGGGTATTACGACGGCCTGATCCAGTTCATGCACAACACAGTTGCCAATGGCTTTGTATCCGATTGGCAAATGGACTTTGTTTTTATATCCGACAACTTACACGAGTTGCTGCCGCGTCTGGTAGAGGCAGCAGGGCTTTCAGTCAGCCCGGGCTTAAAGGGTATTTGATTTAATGCGATTGAAGTCCCGCACACTCAATCAGTTAAGAAAGTGTGCGGTCAAAATCAGACAGCTGATTCGTCGGTTTCGCCAGTACGAATACGGATGACTCGCTCCACTGCTGTGACAAATATTTTTCCGTCACCGATTTTTCCGGTGCGTGCAGCCAACACA
>CAMDSU010000055.1 GCA_945907335.1 Bordetella parapertussis
CAGCTGAGTATGCAATGCGTGGCAAAAAAGGGGTTCGTGTCTTTATGACCAGCCCAGATGGACGTATGAGCAAATTTCAGAAAGCGCAAATGTTCAGTCTGATGGATGAAAATATTTTTAATATTGCAATCCAAGGTGTATTTGACGATTGCCAAGACATCGTTAAAGAGGTTTCTTCTGATCTTGATTTTAAAAAATCTTACAAAATCGGAACAGTCAACTCTATTAATTGGGCCAGATTACTGGCGCAAGTCGTTTACTATTTTGCTGGTTACTTTCAAGCAACCACCGACAATAGGCGGTTCGTGAGCTTTTCCGTTCCAAGCGGTAATTTTGGCAATGTATGCGCGGGTCACGTTGCAAAAATGATGGGCTTGCCTGTTTCCAAATTGGTAGTTGCTACCAATGAAAACAATGTTTTGGATGATTTTTTTAAAACTGGTTTGTACAAGGTTCGTAACAGTTCGAGCACCTATGAAACCTCAAGTCCCTCGATGGATATTTCCAAAGCAAGCAATTTCGAGCGTTTTATTTTTGATTTGATTGACCGTGATGCTACAAAAACAGCTGAATTGTTCTCAAAGAAGTTACTGACCCTTGGAGAATTTTCTCTTTCAGATCATCCGGAGTTTTCAGGAATTCGTGAAAACTACGGATTCGTAAGTGGACACAGCCACCATCTGCAACGATTACTCGCCATAAAAGATACGTTTGAAAAATTTGGTGAAATAATTGACCCGCATACAGCTGACGGATTGAATGTCGCTAGGCAGTTTTTAGAAGATGGCATTCCTATGGTGGTGCTTGAAACCGCTTTGCCAATTAAATTTTCAGACGTTATTCAAGAGGCGATTGGAACTGTGCCACCGATACCTGATAAGTACAAAGACTTGGAAAATTGTGCGCTGCGGTTTGAAACTATGCCTGCGGATACACAATTGGTTAAAAACTTCATTGCAGAGCACTGCGCTTGAAATCAACTTGCATCACAAAGCCAATGAACAAACCTGCATTACTTTCGTTGGATACCGCACTGGAAAACATCCTGCAATTTTCAATTTCGAATCCAACCGTAGAAGAAATATCAACATTTGACGCAGACCAGCGCATACTCGCCGAAGATATTCACTCAGAGATACAGGTGCCAGGGTTCGACAACTCCGCCATGGATGGCTATGCGTTTTGCTATGAAGATTTTTTAAATCGCAAGGGTATCTTGCAAGCAGGTCAGAGGATTGCAGCAGGCCACTTCCCAGGAAAATTGCGAGAGGGTCACGCTGACAGAATTTTTACTGGTGCGCCTGTACCCGATGGTGCTGACACGGTGGTGATGCAAGAAGACTGTGAGGTTTTGCCGGATGGCCAAATTCATATTCGTTCTGAGCCACGGCGCGGTCAATGCATACGTTACAAAGGTGAAGATATTGCCATGCATTCAAGCATCTTGTCTAAAGGCAGTGCATTGAACCCTGCATCTATTGGATTGGCGGCAAGCATTGGCAGGGCGAACATAAGGGTTTTTAAGCGAGCCAAAGTAGCCCTTTTTTCAACGGGTGATGAATTGGTGATGCCCGGAGAAATTGCCCCGACTGAAATGCCGCCTGGTTCCATTTACAACTCAAATCGTTTCTTCTTAAAAGCATTTTTAAGACGATTAGGCTGTGATGTTTCTGACCTTGGCATATTGCCTGATAGTTTGCCGCAAACTGAAAATGCGTTCAGAAACGCCTGTGAAAATCATGATTTGATATTGACGAGTGGTGGGGTATCGGTTGGTGAGGAAGACCATGTTAAACCTGCGGTTCAGTCATTGGGCGAGTTGCACTTGTGGTCTGTGGCCATCAAGCCCGGCAAGCCTTTTGCCTATGGTCAATTGAAAGCTCATCAAAAATCAACGCATTTCATTGGACTGCCTGGAAATCCCGTGTCTAGTTTTGTCACATTTCTACTTTTGGCGCGTCCATTTATTTTGAATCTGCAAGGTATCAATCAAACCAAACTAAACCCTTATATCTTGCGAGCAGATTTTTCATGGTCCAAGGCAGACAAACGGCGTGAATTTTTACGCGTCAAACGAAACACTGCAGGCGGCTTGGACTTGTTTGAAAACCAAGGTTCTGGGGTGCTGACATCAACAGTTTGGGCTGATGGTTTAGTCGACAATCCGCCTGGAAACACGATCAAGCCCGGTGACACTGTTGGCTTTATTCCATTTTTTGAATTGATGTCATGAAAATCACTGTTCGTTATTTTGCATCTGTGCGCGAGCACATTGGTCTATCGCAAGAATGCATAGACACAGAAAGTGTCGATCTCGCAACTCTGCGAAATGAATTGATTAACAGAGGTGACAATTACAGCAATGGTTTGTCTGCTGGCAAAGCCATTCGTATGGCAATAAATCAAACGGTGTGCGATGAAAATACACGGTTAACTGAAAATGCTGAGGTGGCTTTTTTCCCCCCAGTCACAGGTGGTTGATGATGCGATTTGATGTTTCCATACAAACCGAGGATTTTGACCTCAGCGCCGAAATTGCATCGTTGCGCAAGGGTGATAAATCTGTCGGTGCAGTTTGCAGTTTCATCGGAACGGTTCGTGACCGAAATGAAGGTGACGACGTGTCCTCTCTGGAGCTCGAACATTACCCCGGTATGACGGAAGCGTCTATTTACAAAATGCTTGATGAAGCCCGAAACCGGTTTGATATTCAAGGTGCAAAAGTTATTCACCGTATCGGTTTGCTCATGCCCTTAGATCAAATTGTTTTGGTGGCAGTCACATCAGCGCACCGTGGGCAAAGCTTTCAAGCTTGCGAGTTTTTGATGGACTACCTTAAAACGCAAGCACCGTTTTGGAAGAAAGAGGGTATACCTGAAGGACACAGGTGGGTGGATGCGCGTGTCAGTGATGACCAAGCTTTACAACGCTGGGGCATTGATGCTAAAAATGCCAGTCATTCAATATAACCATTTAGATTTATATTGAAAATGAAGGAAATCGCCGCAACTAACTGACACGATATCCCTTTGTGAGGACAGCATGCGGTTAGAAAAGTTAACTACCAAATTTCAAGAGGCTTTGTCAGATGCCCAGACATTAGCCTTGGGTGGAGATCACGCCTACATTGAACCCGCACATTTGATCGTTGCAATGCTTAGACAAGATGACGGGCCAAGAGCTGTTTTGATGCGATCTGGTGTCAATATCAACGGATTACTCAAAGATAGCGAAGAGGCGATGGCCAAATTGCCTACCGTACAAGGACAAGAGCAGGTGCAAGTGGGCAGAGATCTGATCACGTTGCTGCAAGCTGCAGAAAAAGATGCAATCAAGCGTGGTGATCAATTCGTGGCCAGTGAATTATTTTTCCTGGCCATTTGCGAATCCAAAATTGAATTAGCAAGCAAGGCCAAATCGCACGGACTCAACAAACAAAGTTTGCTTCAATCCATTCAAGCGGTAAGAGGCGGGGAGACGGTAAAAACGGCTGATTCGGAAGGTCAACGTGAAACTTTGAAGAAGTATTGTGTTGACCTGACAGAGCGGGCCAGGCAGGGCAAGCTCGATCCTGTGATTGGTCGAGATGACGAGATTCGCCGAGCCATTCAAGTGCTTCAACGTCGCAGTAAAAACAATCCCGTCTTAATTGGCGAACCTGGTGTGGGTAAAACCGCGATTGTCGAAGGCTTGGCACAGCGTATTGTTGCGGGAGAGGTGCCAGATTCTTTGAAGGGAAAACGCGTTTTGTCTTTGGACATGGCTTCATTACTCGCTGGTGCAAAGTTCAGGGGTGAATTTGAAGAAAGACTTAAAAATGTATTGAGCGAACTTGCTAAAGACGAAGGAAATTCGATTGTCTTTATTGATGAACTGCACACCATGGTGGGAGCAGGGAAAGCTGAAGGTGCCATGGATGCGGGCAATATGCTCAAGCCCGCACTGGCGCGCGGTGAACTGCATTGTGTAGGCGCAACCACTTTGGATGAATACAGAAAATTCATTGAAAAAGACGCTGCGCTTGAGAGAAGATTTCAAAAAATTATTGTGGGTGAACCGTCAGTAGAAGCCACCATCGCTATATTGCGCGGGTTACAGGAGAAATATGAAGTCCATCACGGTGTAGAAATTACCGATCCCGCTATTGTTGCTGCTGCAGAACTATCGCATCGCTACATCACCGACCGGTTTTTACCCGACAAGGCCATCGACTTGATTGATGAGGCGGCAGCAAAAATCAAGATTGAAATTGATTCGAAGCCCGAGGTCATGGACAAGCTCGACCGTCGATTGATACAGCTCAAAATCGAGCGCGAGGCTGTTCGTAAGGAGCAAGACGAGGCCTCTCAAAAACGAATGGCCATCATTGAAGATGAGATTGTCAAACTGCAATTGGAATATGCAGATTTGGAAGAAATATGGAAATCAGAAAAAGCGCAAGCCCAAGGTGGCGCATTGCTCAAGGAAGAGATTGAGCGCTGCAAAATGCAGATGGAGGAATTCAAACGCCAAGGAAATTTCAACAAAGTCGCCGAACTGCAATATGGGAAATTGCCTGAATTGGAAAAGCGTTTGAAAGAGGCCAATGCCAACGAGCAAAGCTCTTCATCTCAGCCAATCACAGCCAGGTTGCTTCGTACTCAGGTGGGGGCTGAAGAAATTGCCGAAGTGGTGGCCCGCGCTACAGGTATCCCTGTTTCTAAATTGATGCAAGGTGAACGTGACAAACTTCTTCGTATGGAAGACAGCTTGCACGACAGTGTGGTGGGTCAAGACGAAGCTATTCAAGCCGTTGCAAATGCCATCCGAAGGTCTCGCGCGGGTCTCAGTGATCCCTCTAAACCGACAGGATCTTTTCTATTCTTAGGCCCAACAGGCGTGGGTAAAACTGAGTTGTGTAAATCGTTGGCCGGTTTTTTGTTCGATAGTGAAGATCACTTGGTACGTATCGACATGAGTGAATTCATGGAAAAGCATTCCGTGAGCAAGTTAATTGGCGCCCCACCTGGGTATGTAGGATATGACGAGGGTGGCTACTTAACAGAGTTGGTCAGACGCAAGCCTTACTCAGTGATTCTGATGGATGAGATTGAAAAGGCTCATCCTGATGTCTTCAATATCTTGCTGCAGGTGTTGGATGACGGCAGGTTGACCGATGGCCAGGGGCGTACGGTGGACTTTAAAAACACAGTCATTGTGATGACTTCAAACATTGGATCCAAGATCATTCAATCCATGGTCAATAGAGATTCGTTGGAAATCAAAGAGGCAGTGTTTGATGAATTGAAGAATCATTTTCGCCCTGAATTTCTCAACAGGATTGATGAAACAGTGGTGTTTCATTCGCTCAGCGCACAACATATTGAAAAGATCGCTGGCATTCAGTTGCATGCATTGAGCGACCGACTTGCCCGCATTGACTTGCATTTAGATGTTTCAACTGCGGCATTGCTTGAATTGGCAAAGGTGGGTTTTGACCCGGTGTTCGGCGCCAGACCCTTGAAAAGGGCTATTCAGCAGCGGATAGAAAATCCATTGTCTAAATTGTTGTTAGAAGGAAAATTTCTGCCAGGCGTGATGATTTCAGTCAATGTAGATCCGATTCGAGCGCCCGGAGAATTCACCTTTACTTCTATAGCCAAGCCGCTTGAAGATTAAATTGCAGGAATGAAAAGGGCCGCAAAAGCGGCCCTTTTTTTTGAACCAGACGCAGAGATCAGTGCAGGTGTTTGCCAATCAAACTGGCCAATTCAAACATGGTGACTTGCGCTTTACCGAAAACGGCTTTGAGTTTGTCATCAGCGTTGATATTGCGTTTGTTGACTTTGTCTTGCAAGTTGTGTTTCTTGATGTAGACCCACATTTTGCTGACAACTTCAGTGCGCGGCATGGGGCTTGAACCGATCACTGCTGCCAATGCTGCGCTGGGGGTCAGCGGTTTCATGAAAGCTGCGTTGGGCGTGCGTTTCTTTGCCGGTGCTTTTTTGGCTGCGGTTTTTTTAACTGCAGCTTTTTTGGCGGGCGCCTTTTTGGCTACTGCTTTTTTCGCAGGAGCTTTTTTGGCAGGAGCTTTTTTAGCTACCACTTTTTTCGCAGGTGCTTTTTTGGCTACTGCTTTTTTCGCAGGAGCTTTTTTAGCGGGAGATTTTTTTGCAGCGGTTTTTTTAGCCGCTTTCTTTGCAGTTGCCATTTTCATTTTCCTTCTAGAAGTGATTGAAAAGCCGCCAAGATTTTTGTTTTTGTCGGCTACCTATATCCTAAGGTAGAAAAATGATTTTTCATAGTAAAAATCATGTTTTTCCCTCTGAAATTTTGTTTTTCATGGTTCTGAACAAATGCATGGCAACAGGGTGGGTGGGATTGTTGTTGAGGTTCATTGCGATGAATCAGTAATGCAATGCACGGAATTATTTTTTGTATTATGAAAAATACGATTTTTTTATTGCCCTGTCTGCTGTGAAAATCTTGTCATTTTAATTTTATAATATGGAAAATCCATGTAAGCTATTGATTTGTATACGATAAAACGGGTGTAAAAATAACAAATAAGACATGCTTTATGTCTTATATAAGACATAGAATATCTCCATGCTTGCACGGCTTGCCATGCAAATCCCATGAATCTCAACACGCTGGAGCACTGAAATGTCAAAAAACCCTTTGAATCGACAACAACAAATTGCCGAAATCGAGAAAGACTGGGCCACCAATCCTCGCTGGAAAGGCGTCAAGCGCGGCTATACCGCAGAGGACGTGGTTCGTTTGCGCGGCAGCATGCATATTGAACACACCTTGGCGAAGCGCGGTGCGGAAAAGCTCTGGGACAAAATCAACGGCGGTTCCAAAAAGGGCTACGTCAATGCATTTGGTGCCATCAGTGCTGGTCAGGCCATGCAGCAGGCCAAAGCAGGACTAGAGGCAGTGTATTTGTCAGGCTGGCAGGTGGCGGCTGACGGAAATACGTCTGAAACCATGTACCCGGACCAGTCTTTGTACGCTTATGACTCTGTGCCCACCATGGTGCGTCGCATCAACAACACCTTTAAACGGGCGGATGAGATTCAATGGGGCAGGGGCATTGAGCCAGGGCATAAGGACTTCATCGATTACTTCCTGCCTATCGTGGCCGATGCAGAAGCCGGTTTCGGCGGTGTGTTGAACGCCTTTGAGTTGATGAAAAACATGATTTCTTCCGGCGCGGCTGGCGTGCATTTTGAAGACCAACTCGCTGCTGTCAAAAAATGTGGTCACATGGGTGGCAAGGTGCTGGTTCCTACTCACGAAGCTTGTGAAAAATTGATTTCTGCGCGTTTTGCCGCAGACGTCATGGGCGTGCCCACCATTGTGTTGGCACGCACCGATGCCGAGGCTGCAAACCTCATTACCTCAGACCATGACGCCAACGACAAGCCTTTTCTTACAGGTGGGCGTACGCAAGAAGGTTTTTACCGCGTCAAAAATGGCCTAGAGCAAGCCATCAGCCGCGGCGTGGCATACGCTCCCTACGCCGATCTGGTCTGGTGTGAAACAGGCGTGCCAGACATCGGTTTTGCACGTGAATTCGCGCAAGCCGTGCATGCTGCGTGCCCAGGGAAATTGCTGTCTTACAACTGTTCGCCGTCATTCAATTGGAAGAAAAATCTCAACGACAAGCAAATTGCGTCCTTCCAGGAAGATTTGTCTGCACTGGGATACAAATACCAGTTCATCACTTTGGCAGGCATTCACATCAATTGGTTCAATACCTTCCAATTCGCACATGCATACGCCAACGGCGAAGGCATGAAGCATTACGTGAACATGGTGCAAGAGCCCGAATTCGCCGCGCGCGAACAAGGCTATACCTTTGTGTCACACCAGCAGGAAGTCGGCGCAGGCTATTTTGACGATGTCACCACTGTCATTCAAGGCGGTTCTTCCAGCGTTAAAGCCTTGTCTGGTTCTACCGAAGAAGAGCAGTTCCACTGATCTTTTTTAGCTTTTGCGAACCCGGCTTTGGCCGGGTTTTTTGTGGGAAAATCAAATGAATTGATTGTTTTTCTGCATTTTTGGCGCGGTATAGTCCGCGCCTTTTACTTTTTTGTCTGAGTCACATGGTTCAAATCACATTACCCGATGGTTCTTTGCGCGAATATCCAAATCCTGTGACTGTGGCGGAAGTGGCTGCATCGATTGGGGCCGGATTGGCCAAAGCCGCTTTGGGTGGCAAGGTCGACGGGCAATTGGTTGACGCTTCATTCTTGGTTTCTCGCCATGCCAACGTTTCCATCATCACTGCCAAAGATGCCGATGGACTTGAATTAATTCGCCACTCTACGGCACACCTTTTGGCGTACGCCGTGAAGTCCTTATTTCCACAGGCGCAGGTGACGATTGGGCCCGTTATCGATAACGGTTTTTATTACGATTTTTCTTTTGAACGACCTTTTACCCCCGAGGATTTATCCGCGATTGAAAAGCGCATGACTGAATTGGCAGCCAAAGATGAACAAGTTGTTCGCCGTGTGTTGCCGCGCGATGAGGCAGTCATTTATTTCAAATCACTCGGTGAACACTACAAGGCGGAGATCATCGGCAGTATTCCTGCCGGTGAAGACGTTAGTCTGTATAGGGAAGGGGAGTTCGAAGACCTCTGCCGCGGCCCTCATGTTCCTAGCACTGGCAAGCTCAAACATTTCAAGCTGATGAAAGTCGCCGGTGCGTACTGGCGCGGTGACAGCAAAAATGAAATGCTGCAACGCATCTACGGAACTGCATGGGCCAGTAAGGAAGACTTGCAGTTGTATCTGACGCAGCTCGAAGAAGCGGAAAAACGTGACCATCGCAAGCTTGGCAAGGAACTCGATCTGTTTCACATGGACGACCACGCGCCTGGTTTGGTGTTCTGGCATCCCAATGGCTGGACCCTGTGGCAAATGGTTGAACAGTACATGCGTCAGGTCTACCGCGATAACGGTTATTTAGAGGTCAAAGCCCCACAAATTTTAGACAAAACATTGTGGGAAAAAACTGGGCATTGGGACAAATACCGCGAGAACATGTTCACCACCGAGTCGGAAAAGCGTGATTACGCGCTCAAACCGATGAATTGTCCCGGCCATATTCTGATATTTAACCAGGGCATCAAGAGTTACCGCGATTTGCCTTTGCGCTATGGCGAGTTCGGACAGTGTCATCGCAATGAACCCACTGGCGGCTTGCACGGCATCATGAGGGTGCGTGGTTTCACGCAGGACGATGGCCATATTTTCTGTACCGAAGAGCAGATCCTTGACGAATGCGTGTCATACACGGCACTTTTGCAAAAAGTCTACAAAGACTTCGGTTTTAACGACATCATTTACAAAATCGCCACGCGCCCAGTGCAGCGAATTGGTTCCGACGAAAGTTGGGACCGCGCTGAAAATGCTTTGATGCAAAGCTTGAAGGCGTCTGGTTGCGACTTCATCATTTCTGAGGGTGACGGCGCTTTTTACGGTCCAAAGATTGAATACACCCTCAAGGATGCAATTGGCCGTCAATGGCAGTGCGGCACCATTCAGGTGGATTTCTCCATGCCAGAGCGCTTAGGGGCTGAGTACGTCGGAGAAGACGGCGCGCGCCATCGACCTGTGATGCTTCATCGCGCTATCGTTGGAAGCCTTGAGCGATTCATTGGAATTTTGATAGAACAGCATGCGGGTGCCTTGCCTGTCTGGTTGGCCCCTGCGCAGGTTGTTGTCCTCAATATCACCGACGCGCAAGCCGAATATGCCTTGGATGTGGTCAAAAAGCTGAAAAATCAAGGGTTTAGAGTGGTTTATGACCTCCGGAACGAGAAAATCACGTATAAAATAAGAGAGCACTCAATGCAAAAGCTGCCTTATCTTCTGGTCATGGGTGACAAGGAAATGGCAGCAGGTACCGTCGCAGTGCGCGCCCGGGGCAATATCGATCTCGGTGTGATGACACTCGAAGCTTTCTCCCAAAAGTTAGCCTCTGACATTGCCTCTAAACAATGATTTTTTCATTGTTTACAGGCTCATTGCACGGTGTTTTCAGCTGATTTGTCAGCGACTTTTTGAAGGATTGAACCATCGCTACTGAATTTCGCGATCGCCGTCAACGCGAGGAACGCAAACACCGCCTTAACCGGGAAATCATGGCTCCCGAAGTCCGCGTCAG
>CAMDSU010000056.1 GCA_945907335.1 Bordetella parapertussis
TCGGGCTCGGGGGGGGCGGCTTGTTGATCGGGTGGCGCAGGCGCACGTGTGGCGCGGGGTGTCAACACCAATCGGGCGGCGCGTCCCAAGTCTTCTTCTTGCACTTCATCGCTGCCGCGCAACGCGGCCAATACTTTGGCCAGTCGCACCATGGCCAAGCAGGCGCGCAAACTGTTCACGCCCAGAGTTTCGGCGGTTTGGCAAACCGCTTTCAAGACCGCGTCTTGTATGTCCAATTGCAAGGCATGTGCGCGCAGCGCAGGCAAGTCCATAGAAGGCAGCGTGTCCAGCAGCCAGCGGGTGTTGTCGTCTTCGCCGCCGGCGCGCCCCATGTGCCGTAAATCAAGCCAGAGCCCTAGCCGTTCTTGTAAAACGCCTGCCATGGGCGGTTCGTCTTCCAGCGATTCATCAAGCGCCACCAAGCCTATAAAGGTGTCTTGCGCGATATGGTGTCGGCCCGCACTGACTTGGCCCTGGTCCAGCACCTGACCCAATATAGCGGCGGTGTCGTCAGGCAGTCGCTCTGCCATGGGCAAAAGCAACAAGGTGGGATGGGGCTGTGTCAGCACACCGGGCTGGTAAATCGCGCGCCCAGCATGCAATGTGGCACCCAGGTCGAGGCCGCCCAAGAGGCGTTCGCTGTCGGCATGGCCCGGTACACGCCGCAATGCCGGATGCAAACGCGCAAGTTGCGCCAACCATTCGTCACGCACGGGGCCATGTGGTGCACGCAACCACACGCCACGCAATCCGCTCGGGTCGACACTGAGCGCAGCCGCGGCCCACAGGGCGTCGTCCCATGCCAGGTTCACGCGCCCAGCACCTCCTCAAGCGCACGTTGCACACGCGTGCCTGAGCCGGTGTCGTCCAGGGGATTACGCCGCAAGCGGTGGCGCAAGGCCAAGGGTGCAATATGTCTGAGGTGCTCTGTGGTCACCGACTTTTTGCCCTGCAGGGCGGCATAGGCGCGGCTGGCCCGCATCAAGGTGAGTTCGGCGCGCAGCCCGTCGGTGCCCAGCTTTTGGCACAACTGCGCACAGGTGCGCAGCAAGTCGTCGCCGGTTTGTACTTTCTCCAAAAATTTGCGCGCTTTGAGAATGTGTTTGCGCAACGCATCGTTGTCGGCTGCGTAGCTTTCGCGGAAGGCTTGTGGGTCGCGTTCAAAGGCATCGCGGCGTTTGATCACGAGCACGCGTTGGTCCAAGTCTTGAGGGGTACGCACTTCCACCGACAGGCCGAAACGGTCGAGTAACTGCGGACGCAGTTCGCCTTCTTCGGGGTTGCCGCTGCCTACCAACACAAAACGCGCCGGATGGCGAATGCTCAAGCCTTCTCGTTCCACCACGTTTTCACCGGAGGCGGCAACATCAATCAGCAAATCGACCAAATGGTCTTCCAATAAATTGACTTCGTCGATATACAAAAACCCACGGTTGGCTTGCGCCAGCAAGCCCGGAGAAAACGCCTTGATGCCTTGGCTGAGTGCTTGCTCTAAATCCAGGGCACCCACCACACGGTCTTCGGTGGCGCCCAAGGGCAAATCGATGACTGGCACAGGCTTGCTTTCGCTGGCGATCTTGCTGCCCGATTTCAGGCGGCTGCAATCGGGACAACTCGCCAAGTCGCTTTGCGGGTCGCAACCATACGCGCAAGCTTTGACCACTTGTATGGGCGGCAGTAAATCGGCCAAGGCCCGAACCGCGGTGGACTTGCCTGTGCCCCGGTCACCCAGTGCGAGCACGCCGCCCACTTTGGGGTCGACAGCGACGATTTGAATCGCCAGTTTCATTTCGTCCTGGCCGACGATGGCGGAGAAGGGGAAGGGAATAGCCATGGAGCGATCTTACGAAAGGCGCACAGCAACCTGGTCGCCATGCTGAAACAAGGGGAAAGTCAGGCGAGTATCAGTTCGCGGCAGGTTCGTACACACCTTCCAAACGGTCTTCGAGTTCATCACTGGCTTGTTGGAGTTGCCGCAACATGTCTGCATCTGGTGTCCAGTACGAACGCGCAGACGCTTCGATCAATCGGTTGGCCAACCGGGCCGAAGCCGTGGGGTTGAGTTTGGCCAAGCGGTCACGCATTTCGGGGTCAAGTACAAAGGTCTCAGAAAGTTGTTTGTACACCCAAGGCTGTACTTGCCCCGTAGTGGCTGACCAGCCCATGGTGTTGGTGATGTGCACTTCAATTTGCCGAACGCCTTCGTAGCCGTGTTCCAACATGCCTTCATACCACTTGGGGTTGAGCATGCGGGTGCGGGTTTCCAAAGCAACTTGTTCGGACAAACTGCGCACCGTGCCGTCGCCCCGGGTTTGGTCACCAATGTAGACCGGTGTGTTGTCGCTGCCGCCTTTGGCTTGGCGCACGGCGCGGGTGATACCGCCCAGCGTGTCGAAATAGTTGTCGACCGTGGTGACACCGAGTTCGACGGACTCTAAGTTTTGGTAGGTGAGCTGCACATCAGCCAAAGCGCTTTTGAGCAAGCCGGGGTGCGACACCGGTTGGCCAGCCACGCCAAATGCAAAGCCTTTGCGCGAGGTGTAGGCGTTTGCCAATTCGTCTTCGCTGTCCCAGCAACCGTTGTCGACCAAATGGTTGACGTTGGCCCCGTAGGTACCGTCGGCATTGCCAAATACACGCAACGCCGCAGTCTGCATGTCGCACTGGTGCTCCTGTTGGTAAGCCAAGGCATGTTTGCGGATGAAATTGTCCTCTGGCGCTTCCTCGGCTTGTGCGGCCAACAGCGCGGCTTGTGCCAGCATTTTGATTTGCAGCGGCAACAGGTCACGGAAGATGCCCGATAGCGTGACCACCACGTCTATGCGCGGGCGACCGAGTTCAGCCAGCGGTATTAACTGCGCGCCGACCAAGCGGCCATAGCTGTCAAAACGGGGTTTGGCACCGAGCAAACGCAGCGCTTGACCAATCTGGCTGCCCTCGGATTTCAAGTTATCACTGCCCCACAGCACGATGGCAACAGACTCGGGCAAGGGATTGCCGTCTTCCATGAAGCGGGCGATGAGTTTGTCGGCTTGTTTGGCACCGTCTTGCACCGCAAAGGCGCTGGGAATGCGAAACGGATCAAAGCCATGCAGGTTGCGCCCGGTGGGTAGCACCTCGGGGGTGCGTATCAAGTCGCCGCCCGGGGCAGGGTGGATGTAGCGGCCATCGAGCGCATTCAGCAGGCCTTCAATTTCACTGTTCTTGCCCATCAGTGTGTAGGTGCTGGCCAAGGTGTCAAACAATTTGTCGCGCTCCGGCGAGGAAGGCACACCACTGAGTTCAGCCGCTTGTGCTGCGCTGCTGCCGTCCACAATAGCTGCGATGGCTTGCGGTGCCATGTCGCCCAGCCCGTGGCTGTCTGCCATGGCGCCCAGCATATTGAGGTATTGCTCACGGACAAAAGGCTTGCCCACCACATGCAAACCGTGCGGAATCAAGGTGTATTCGAGTTCCAGCATTTGCCCTGACAGGCGCTCAATGGCTTGGTGCACGCGCGAGATGGCTTCTACGCCACCGTCCAGTTTCCACATCGGTTCTGCTGGTGTGAGGTCAATGGCCGCGGCTTGCGCTTGAATCAATTCAGCCAAACTGCCCATGTCAGCCATTTCGGCTGGGCTGAGATTACGCCAGCGGTCAATGGAAGCTTTGAGATCAATCAGGCCGCTGTACAAACCGGCTTCTTCAACCGTGGGCGACAAATAACTGATCAGTGTGGCGCCGCCTCTGCGCTTGGCGATCGCGCCTTCTGAGGGGTTGTTGGCGGCGTACAAATAAAAATTCGGCAAGTCGTCGATCAAGCGATCTGGCCAGCAGCTGCCGGCCAAGCCGGTTTGTTTGCCCGGCATGAATTCGAGCGAGCCGTGGGTGCCGAAATGCAAGACAGCATGCGCGGCAAAGTCTTCACGCAAATAGCGATAAAAAGCAGAAAACGCATGCGTAGGTGCGAAGCCGCCTTCAAACAGCAAACGCATCGGATCGCCTTCATAACCGAAAGACGGTTGCACCGTGACCAGCAGGTTGCCAAATTGGTGGCCGAGCACAAAAATCGATTCGCCGTTGGACAACAGTTTGCCGGGCGCAGGGCCCCAATGTGCTTCGATATCGGCCAAGTAGCGCTCGCGGCGCACATGGTCTTCGGCAGAAATGAGGGTATGCACATTCGCGTCCGCACCGTATTGCATGCGGTTGCCTTCCAAAATACTTTGCTCCAGAGCCTCACATGATTCGGGCAGGTCCACGCTGTAGCCTTGGGCCTTCATCGCTTTCATGGTGTTGTAGAGCGATTCGAACACCGCCAGATAGGCGGCGGTGCCGGTATTGCCCGCGTTGGGCGGGAAATTGAAGATGACCATGGCGATACGCCGCTTCGCGCGTTCGCTGCGGCGCAAAGCCACCAACTTGGCCACCCGCATGGCGAGCATGGCAGTGCGCTCGGTGCAGGTGAACATGTCTTCTTGATGGTGATCCTTGGTGAACGTACAGCGTTGGTGGCAACCGGTGCAAGTCACGCCATCGGCGCCCGGGCGACCGCCGTAGACCATGGGAATGACGGAGCCATCGAGTTCGGGAATGGCGATCATGATGGTGGACTCCACCGGCAACAGGCCTCGGCTGGAACCGCCCCATTGGTCCAAGGTTTGGAATTCCACCGGATGGGCCGCGATATAGGGCACATCTAGCCGACCCAGAATTTCCTCGGCGGCATGCGCGTCGTTGTAGGCGGGCCCGCCAACCAATGAAAAACCGGTGAGCGATATCACCGCGTCCACGGTGCATTGACCGTCTTCGATGAAAAACGCTTCGATGGCCGGGCGTGAATCAAGGCCCGTGGCGAACACGGGCACAACTTGTAAGCCTTGCACTTCGAGCGCGGCAATGACCGCGTCATAGTGCTGGGTGTTGCTGGCGATCAAATAAGAACGCAGCAGCAGCACACCGACACGGCCTTTGGCCGCTTGTGGTTTGACGATTTGCGGCAACTGCACCAAGTCGGCATGCAAACGCGGTTGCATGCGCGGGTGGTAGACACCGACCTCAGGGTACTCGGCGGGGGAAGCCACTTTCAAAGCAGCGGACTTGTCCGGCATCGCCTGCTTGGCATAGCGGTCTACCAAGTAAAGCACCAGGTTGTGTATATTTTCTTGCGAGCCGCCCAGCCAGTATTGCAAGGTGAGGAAATAGGCGCGCAGGTCTTGCGCCGTACCGGGCACAAACCGCAAAATTTGCGGCAAGCGCCTGAGCATTTTCATTTGTCTGGCACCAGCGGAGGCATCCTGACCGGCTTGCGGTTTGCTGCCGCGTAATTTTTTCAAAAACGCCATGGGGCCAGTGCTGGGTTTGCCCATGTCTAGCTTGCCCATGCGTGTGAGTTTGACCACTTCGGCCGCCGACATGATGCAGACCATGGCGGTGCAATGGTCTCTGCGCGCTTGTAAGTCGGGCAAAATCGGTTGGAAATGGTCTTCCAAAAACAGCATACTCACCACAATGATGTCAGCGCTGGCGATGTCCGCTTGGCAACGCGCGAGTTTTTGCGCATCGGCGGCGTATTCAGACGCAGAATGGATGGCAAAACTCAGGCTGGGAACTTGTCGCACCAACGCATTACGGGCCTTGATGGCCGCGCTGTTGAGGTGCGTGTCCATGGTCAGGATGACCACTTTGACAGTACTGCTCGTTGATGATGAATGGGCCATGCTTGGTGTTTCGGTTGGCGAAGTCGTTGGCTGGTTAATGTGTCAATTGAAGTTGACATTACAAAATGTCTTGAAGAATTTATAACTAGGGAAAACCCTTGAAATCGGAAAATTCGATGAATACCTCTGAAACAGTCGGCTCTGCGCCACCCGTTGTGTCCCGGGAACCGGCATTACCCAGTCTCAAGCGCCATTGGCGCAGCTTGGTCATGGCATTTGCGGTCAGTTTCGCGGTCGCCGGTATTGGTTCATCGCTGACAGTCTTGGACGCTTGGTATTTCCAGCTCAAACAACCCCCTTGGAAACCGCCAGATGCTGCATTCGGGTTGATCTGGACGGTGATCTTCAGCTTATGTGCCATCAGCGCTTGGCTGGGTTGGCATGCCAGTGGTACGGCCAAAGAGCGACGGCAGTGGTTGGGCCTGTGGGCATTGAACGCGTTTTGCAACGTGTTTTGGAGCGTGATTTATTTCAAATGGCACCGCCCCGACTGGTCATTGGTTGAACTTTTGTTCCTATGGCAGAGTATTTTTTTATTGATAGTGTTTATTTATTCGCGTCGCCGCTTGGCCGCGTGGCTGCTCATGCCTTATTTGGTGTGGGTGACCACTGCAGGCGTATTGAACTATTCCACCATTTCTCTCAACGGCCCGTTCGCCTGAATGGCCACGTATTTACTTGAGCGTCAACCTGGGGTATCTGTGCACCGTTGTAGGCACATGTCCCGGTGTAAGCAAGAATACCGGGGTAATTCCCCACTCGGGGCCTTTAAATCATCGGAGATATACATATGACAAATCGTCGCGAATTCGTTGTTCAGCTCGGCGTAGGTACAGCTGCTTTATTGGCGGGTGGCCAAGTGTTTGCACAAGCCATGGTGGACGAAAAAGATGCACAGGCCGCAGCATTGGGTTACAAAGCTGACACGACCAAAGTGGACAACAAAAAATTTGCCTCACACAAGCCTGACCAAAATTGCGCCAACTGCGCGTTGTACCAGGCCAAAGCCGGTGACAAGGCAGGCGGTTGTCCTTTGTTTGCAGGCAAAAAAGTGGCAGGCACCGGTTGGTGCAGTGCTTGGGCCAAAAAAGGCTGATCCGAAAACACCTTTTTCAGTGTTTCTCGCAAACCCCTGTGGCAACGCCCCAGGGGTTTTTTACTTTAAGCCCCGCTGACAAATATGTCACGGGTGGTATGCTCATCGGGGTAAACCCCTTATTGTCAACTTCAGTTGACACATCTAAGCTTACGCGGAATATGCCAATGGTAGATTGGCACATACCGCAGGAGAAGGCCATATGACCCCATTGTTAGACAGTATCCAAACACCTTCGGATGTGCGGCAACTGTCACCTCAGCAATTGCCTGCACTGGCCAATGAATTGCGCAGCTTTTTGATCGAAAGCGTTGGCAAAACCGGCGGACATTTCAGCTCCAATTTAGGCACGGTCGAATTGACCGTGGCTTTGCACTATGTGTTCAACACGCCGCATGACCGCTTGGTGTGGGACGTGGGTCACCAAACCTATCCGCACAAAATATTGACCGGACGGCGCGATCGCATGGGAACCTTGCGTCAATTGGGCGGCGTGGCAGGTTTTCCTAAACGCGATGAAAGCGAATACGACGCTTTCGGTACCGCTCATTCTTCCACCAGTATTTCTGCCGCACTGGGCATGGCCATGGGGGCCAAACAAAAAGGCGAGCAACGCCACAGCGTGGCCATCATTGGCGACGGAGCCATGACCGCTGGCATGGCGTTCGAAGCCATGAACAACGCGGGTGTGGCGGACTGCAATATG
This sequence comes from Bordetella parapertussis, assembly GCA_945907335.1. GTDB lineage: Bacteria > Pseudomonadota > Gammaproteobacteria > Burkholderiales > Burkholderiaceae_C > Limnohabitans. Next base: position 7,502 of record CAMDSU010000056.1, read on the forward strand.
CTGGTCATTCTCAACGACAACGACATGTCCATCAGCCCGCCCGTGGGCGCGCTCAACCGCTATTTGGCGCAATTGATGAGCGGGCGTTTTTATACCGCCGCCAAAGAGGTTGGTCGTCAGGTGTTGAAAAATGCACCGCCCTTGTTTGAGCTCGCACGTCGCTTAGAGCACCAGACCAAGGGCTTGATATTGCCAGCCACGTTGTTTGAAAAATTTGGCTTCAACTACATCGGCCCGATCGACGGCCATGACTTGGACGCACTGATTCCCACGCTACAAAATATCAAACAGTTGAGCGGACCGCAGTTTTTGCATGTGGTCACGCGAAAAGGCCAAGGCTACAAACTCGCTGAGGCCGATCCGATTGCCTACCACGGCCCTGGCAAATTTGACCCCAAGGTCGGCTTGGTGCCACCTGCGACTGCGCCCAAACAAACATTCAGCCAAGTATTCGGTCGTTGGTTGTGTGACATGGCCGAACAAGACCCGCGCCTGGTGGCCATCACACCAGCTATGCGCGAAGGCTCGGGCATGGTCGAGTTCCACCAGCGTTTTCCTGACCGTTACCACGACGTTGGCATTGCCGAACAACACGCCCTCACATTCGCCGCCGGTCTGGCCTGTGAAGGTTTGAAACCCGTGGTGGCCATCTATTCCACGTTCTTGCAACGCGCCTATGACCAATTGATTCATGACGTGGCCTTGCAAAAATTGCCCATGGTGCTGGCGCTGGACCGCGCCGGCATTGTTGGCGCTGACGGCCCGACCCATGCCGGTGTGTATGACATCCCGTTTTTGCGATGTGTGCCGCAGGTAAGCATTGCTTGCCCCGCTGACGAAAACGAATGCCGCATGTTGTTGAGCACCGCGCATGCGCAAGACCATACCGTGGCCGTGCGTTATCCACGCGGTGCCGGTGCTGGAACCGCACAAGCCGCAGGATTGGCCAGCTTGCCGTTTGGCAAGGGAGAAATTCGCAGGCAAGGAAAGTCGGTGGCGATATTGGCATTTGGCACCTTGCTTTACCCGGCTATAGAAGCGGCCAAGGCATTGAACGCCACGGTGGTGAATATGCGCTGGGCCAAGCCCTTGGACACCGAGTTGTTGCTGCAAATCGCGGCCAGTCACCAAGCCTTGGTCACGGTTGAAGAGGGCGCACTGATGGGCGGCGCCGGTTCTGCGGTGCTCGAAGCCTTGCAAGACGCGCACATCCAATTGTCCGTGTTGCGACTGGGGGTACCCGATGTGTTTACCGATCACGGTGACCCTGTGAAGATCATGTCGGCACTCGGTTTGGATGCTGCAGGCATCGAAGCTTCGGTGCGCGGCCGCTTTAACCATTTACTCAGCGCGGATGACAAGACCAACGCCAGCAATCTAAAACTGGTTGGCTGATAAAATTTTCGGCTAACTTAACTGGATTGGAGTTCTTTCATGGATCGTCGTTCCGCACTAAAAAATGCAGGCATTGCTGGGGTGATTGGCGCTGGCATGGCCCCGGCAGTGCATGCCCAAGAGGCCATTCGTTGGCGCCTGGCTTCCAGTTTCCCCAAATCGCTGGACACCATTTACGGTTCGGCCGAAACCTTCGCCAAAAAAGTCAGTGAATTGAGTGGTGGCAAATTCATCATTTCTACCCATGCAGCGGGTGAACTCATGCCTCCGTTTGGCGTGGTCGACGGCGTGCAAAATGGCACGGTTGAAATGGCCCACACCGCCCCCTATTATTTTTTTGGCAAGGACGAAACCTTTGCATTGGGTTGTGCTGTACCGTTTGGGCTCAACAGTCGCCAAACCACGGCTTGGATGTTTCAGGGCAACGGCCTCAAACTCATGCGCGAGTTTTACAAGCAGTACAACATTGTCAATTTCCCTGGCGGCAATACCGGTTCGCAAATGGGTGGCTGGTTTCGCAAGGAAGTCAAATCGCTGGCAGACATCAAGGGCCTGAAGTTTCGTGTCGGCGGATTTGCCGGCAAGGTGATCGAGCGCATGGGCGGCGTGCCGCAAAACATTCCAGGTGGCGAGATTTACCAAGCCTTGGAAAAAGGCACGATTGATGCCGCAGAGTGGATTGGTCCCTATGATGACCAAAAGCTGGGTTTCAATAAGGTCGCGCCTTTTTATTACTACCCGGGTTTTTGGGAAGGCGGCCCCGAGCTCGATTTTTTCATCAATCAAAAAGCCTACAACAGTTTGTCTGCGGTCAACAAATCCATCATTGAATGTGCATCTGCTTTCGCCCATGTCGATTGCCAGGCCAAATACGATGCCCGTAACCCGGGCGCGTTGATGCAGTTGGTAGCAAGCAAAACCAAGGTGCTGCCTTTCCCCAAAGATGTCATGGACACCGCGTTCAAAGAATCCATGGCGTTGTACGACGAA